>JAHJDP010000012.1 GCA_018831195.1 Candidatus Eisenbacteria bacterium
CAGCCAGCCGATGGTGCGGTCGATCTGGGTATCGATGCGGGCGGCGGTCAGAAGGTGTGAATGGAATTGCTGAGCCTCCTCCGGCTTCAGGCTTGTGCGGGTATTATAATGAGGGACCGGGTCGAGCAGTGCCTTGGGAAATAGAGCATCCCCGCGGTCGAGCCGGCGCTTGCGCTTGGGCACCGGATGCTTCGACGGGCTCACGCTGCGATCACTGGCGCGATCAACGCCGCGATCAACGCCGCGATCAACGCCGCGATCAACGGCGCCTTCAGCGAAGTCCGCCTGCCGGGTATCAGAATCGAGGTGGCCGATACTGAATGAAAAGTCCTCTCGGGTCATTGATTGTGGTCCTCAGAGATTTATGATACCGAACGTATGTATGGTATACTGCGGCAATGTCGAAAAAGTTTCAACCCCTAAAATCATTATTTTGAATTTTTTTTTATGGGCTCATAGGAAAAGGTACTATGTTGTCATTTAAGGGATTACGGATTTTACTGGATGTCCTGTTTGAATCGATATTCGAGGATTCACCGATGGAGGCGGGTGATCAGCAGGGGTTGGGTTGATTCGACTGGGTCCGGGCCGATTTGGCTCGGTTCGGATTCACCGACGCAGCCGATTTACCTACCCGGCCTCCATCCGACTCGCCAAACGTCGCACACCTTCGCGGGTCGCGTCGGGAGCCACACAGGTATAACAAAGGCGGACCCAATTCTCATATCCGGCGCCGCAGGATGACCCCGGGGTCAAAACAACCCCATCTTCCAGGCAATCCTCCAAGAATCCCCCAATCCCCCGGTCATCCAAATGGGGCGAGGCATCGAAGAAGAGAAAGGTCGATCCCTCGGGCCGCGGCAGGCTGAGGAGATCGGCCATCTCGTCGCCAATCTCCTGGTACTGCGCGCGGGCCCTGTCCAGCCACGCTCCCCCACTCTGAATCGCCCGCATCCCGGCGATCTGGCCGGCCGTCGGGGCGCTGTAAATGAGATGGGTTGAAACTTTGAGAATCGCGTCCATGATCACTTGCGGCCCGACAAGGTACCCGGCCCGATTTCCCGCCATGCCGTACGTTTTCGAAAACGAGAAAGCGGTGAGGGTGCGCTCGGGAGCGAAACGGGCGATCGAGATATGTGGTTTTGTATAAGCGAGGTATTCATAAACCTCGTCGGAGAAGATCCAAAGATTCTTTGCGGATGCCCAAGACGCCAGCGCCTGTAATATTTCTTCGGAGAGCACGGCCCCGGTCGGATTGTTCGGGGTCGACACATAAATCGCGGCGGTGCGCGGTGTGTACTTGGCCTGCACGGCGGCGAGGGCTTCATCCGCCGTTGAAATTTTATTAGCTGGTGGGCAGTCGCATACAATTCGGTCATAAAAAGGCACTTCGACAGGCGTCCCCCGAAAGGTGCGAACGATATTCCGGATGAGGGGCCAGAAGGGCGAGAGGATCAGGACCTCGTCCCCTTCGGAGATCGTCGCGCCGATTGCCGATGCGAGGGCGCCTGTCGCCCCGGCGGTCATAATGACAGAATCTTTTGTACAAGGGATCTTGTTTTCGGCGACCACCTTTGCAGCGACCGTCTCAATAACCTCCCTGATGCCGCGGGGGGCCGTATAACGGTGGAGACCATCGTGCTCGAGAGAAAGAAGGTTCTCCATCCGGCCGCCTTCGAACGGCTCCATCCAGGTGTCCCCAACATGCAGCGGGAATAGTGGCCCCTTGTGTTTCGCGAGCTTCTGCGCCAGGGGCGAGAATGTGAAACCGCTGGGGATTTGGGTGACGGCGGGTACGATCCTAGGGTAATGGGGCATGACCCATCCTTTCCTTCCAGAGTGATTCAAGATATCCCATCCTAACACTCCCTCAGGTGATCGCGACTACCGGCTGTGGATTCCGGTTTGTGGTGGAAGTCTCCAAAATGAGGTCCATCACCCACACGGCACTTCCCCACCTACCCCCAAACGACTATCATGAGTAGAACTGCGCGAAAATGAGTATCGGTTTCCAGCCTAAACCCGTTGCGGCCGGACACCTTTATTTCGCCCGGATCCGGGGACGATAATCGGAGCCAAGCGCTTACGATAATTCCTGCAAGCCCCCGCAGACCAGCAAACCCAGGAGGCCCGAAAAATGCCAAAAGAGCTGGGTGTCGCCCTCATCGGCTGCGGCAAGATCAGCCGCAAGCATATCCACTGTCTCAAAGCCGTCGATGGGTATCAGGTCCGCCTCGCCTGCGACTCCGATCCCGCACGCGCCCAAAAGATCGCCGCCGGCCTCGACAACTGCGACGCGACAACCGACTTCAACGCGGCCCTCGCCCGCCAAGACATCGACCTCGTCACCATCTGCACCCCCAGCGGACTGCACGCCTCGATGGCCATTGAAGCGGCCAAAAACAAAAAACACGTCATCGTCGAAAAGCCGATGGCGCTGCGTCTCGATGAAGCCGACGAGATGCTCGATGCCTGCGACAAGAACGGCGTCCGTCTCTATGTGGTGAAACAAAACCGCTACAACCGCCCCATCGTCAAACTGAAAGAGGCGATCCAAAGCGGCCGCATGGGCCGCCCCTTCCTCGGCGGCATCCGTGTCCTCTGGCAGCGCGATCAGGCCTATTACGATTCGGAACCCTGGCGCGGCACCTGGGCCATGGACGGCGGCGTCATCATGAACCAGGCGAGCCACCACGTCGACCTCCTGATCTGGATGATGGGCGATGTGATGAGCGTCATGGCGGCCTGCCGCCGCGTGAGCCATGAGATCGAGACCGAAGACACCGCCGTCGCCGTGCTGAAATTCCGCGGCGGCGGGATGGCGACCATCCAAGCCACAACCTGCATTCAACCTAAGGATTTAGAGGGATCTCTTTCCATTTACGGTGAGAAAGGATCCGTCGAAATCGGCGGCTTCGCGGCGAACGAAATCCGCCGTTGGGAATTCGCCGACGACGACAAATGGCACGACGACGTAAAAGCAAATTGGGCCGCCAATCCCAAAGATCTTTTCGCCTACAACCACCAGGAGTTTTACAAAGACGTCCTCAATACCCTTCAGAAGGGCGGTCGCGCCCTGATCGACGGGATGGAGGGGCGTAGAACATTGGAAGTGATCCACGCGATTTATGAGTCGTTTGAAACGGGTCGCGAGGTCTTTTTGCGTTTTCAACCACAGTGGTGCCGCTTGGGAGCGGTGCCTACCGAGACCAGTTCCTTTGGCCCGGGATCTAGAGGAGGTTGGCTGTGAAGATTCCCTTGGTTGATCTGAGAGCCCAGTACCATACTCTCCGGCCGGATATTCAAGAGGCCGTCACGGAGGTCATCGAATCGATGGCCTTTATCGGCGGGCCGGCCGTATCGCAATTCGAGAGGGCTTTTGCCGATTACTGCCAAACATCATCTGCCGTGGGCTGCAGCTCCGGCACCACCGCCCTGCATCTCGCCTTCATGGGCTTGGGAATCAAACCGGGCGACGAGGTCATCGTCCCCAGCCACACCTTTATCGCCACGGCGGAGATGCTCCCCCTCCTCGGCGCCAAGGTCCGCTTCGCCGAGATCGATGAGACAACGTACAACATTGATCCGAACTCGGTCCGCGAGCTGATCAACGAGCGCACGCGCCTCGTCGTCGCCGTTCACCTCTATGGGCAGCCGGCTGATATGGATTCCCTGCGCGCCATCTGCGATGAACACGATATCATGCTGATGGAGGATGCGGCCCAGGCGCACGGTGCGCTCTACAAGGGCCGCCGTGTGGGCGGCCTCGCGACACCGGCCGCCTTCAGCTTCTATCCCGGCAAAAATCTGGGCGCTTATGGCGACGCCGGCATCGTGACAGCGGCATCGGAAGAGATGGCGACGCAGATGAGCAATCTCGCCAATCATGGCCGGCGGGACAAATACCTCCATAATGAGGAGGGATTCAACTACCGGATGGATACAATCCAGGCGGCCGTGCTCCTCGTGAAACTCCGTCACCTCGACAAGTGGAATGAAGCGCGGCGTCATTGGGCGAGCCGTTACACAGAGAAACTCGCTGCGGTTGAAGAGGTGATCACCCCAAGAGTTTCCCCTGATGTCGAGCCTGTCTTTCACCTCTACGTGATCCGGGTACCCCGGCGGGATGCGGTGCTGGCTGAACTCCATCAGGCCGGTATCGGCGCCGGCATACATTACCCGGTACCGTTGCACCTGCAGCCGGCCTATCGGCATATTGGAATGCAGAAAGGTGACCTGCCGATCACCGAGCGCGTGGCCTCAGAGATCATCTCGCTGCCGATGTTCGCCGAGCTGGATGAGGAGAAAGTCGACAAAGTTGTAGAGGCGCTGAAGGCCGCCATCCAACGGACGAGCTGAGACAGGCTTATGGGTGGGACATTAATCCCAGTAATATACTGGGGATGAATGTTCCACCTGTTATATCCTTAAAGGCTCCAAATAAACCAAAACAGACGCAAGATTACGTATTCAACATAAACATTACTTTTTCCTACTGTTTTACTTCCGAAGAATTAGCCAAACTCATTTAACCTTGACAATTATTTATCAGCTTTGTTAACTAACTTATTGGCCGCTATTGAATGATCCACGACGTTTTAACCCATTCTACAGGAGTCAGAATGAACTTCAGACGGTCCATACTCATTGTTGTGTGTATCGGGTTACTCATCTATTTCCCGAAATCGTCTTTGGCCTCTGGCTCTTTGTCCGGTCATGCAGGCATCGTGACCTATTCCTATGGGGATACGGCGGAAACGGGACAATCCGAACTTCTCACCCAGCTCAGCTTCAAAGTCGAAGATGATTCGGGTTTCGCCCTCCGATTCAACGGCCGCATGCGAGAGCCCCTGACCGATGGCCCCATAGAAGATTGGAATCTCTACCGCGGCACGCTCGAGTGGGCATCCCATAGGAAGAGGCTCTCCATGACGGTGGGACGCCGGTTGTTGTACACCGGTATTCTGCGGGGGATTCAGGACGGCCTCGTCATTGAAATGCGAAGACTCCACCGGCCGACCGGCCTCAATGTGACGCTGGCTGTCGGCAAGGAGGCCTCCCACGGACTCGAAACCGGCCCGGCGGATAATCCGAATCCCTGGACCCTCGGAGTGATCGCCTCCGTTCATCCCCTCCGCACCCTCGATATAAAACTCAGCTCGCGATTCAACCTGGAGGATAAAGAAGAAGGCGCGGCCTTTTCGGATATTCTCGGCGTCTCGGCCGGATGGAGACCCGTGCGGACCCTCCTTCTCGACGGATTGTTGGAACATGATAGCACCCGGGAGCGCGTTGAGCGAGGCCAAACGAGGATCTCCTACTCCTCTGCAGATTATACATTATCCGCCGAGTATCTTTATGCCGCTTCTCCCTGGATCCCCGCGGATTCATGGTTCTCGCGATTCGATGAATTGATTGAATCCTATTCCCAATACCGCGTCGGTTTTGATGCGGGCGTGCCCTCCGTCGATTGGCTCTCCGCCGGTCTCTATTGGATTGCGCAAGAGGGTGATGAACGCAGTATCAACGGCTACTTCTCCGCCTGGCGGGATCTGACTCTGGGTTATCGATTCTCGGGTGATGGGGATACCCGCAAGGGCGGTGTGTACGGAAACGCAGGCCGCCATCTTACCGGCAAGATCCGCATCGACGCCGGGGCCGATTTCTCTAAATACAAAATCTACAGTCTCTATGATCAGCCCGCCTACGGTTCATACCTGCGGCTCGGATATGATCCGACCATCGCTTTGCATCTCTTCAGCGAGGTCCAATATCGGAAAGATCAGCTCATGGATAAAGACTTCCGCCTGCTCATGGGGGCAAGCTACCGATTCAATTTGTCATACGGGAACAGAGCCAATTAGGGGAGCGAGAGATCATGTCTGGATTGACCAAAGCCGGTACTCTTCTAGCGCTAAGCCTCACGTTTCTTCTCGTATCCCAGGAAGTGGCGGGCGTTGAGAGGTTGTCCTTCTCTCACCGCCTCCATATCGAGGATGCGGAGTTGACCTGCGCCGACTGCCACGCCATCAGGGGCGAAGGAGAATCGATGGCCGGATATCGCCGGGCGGGCATGCAGGCCTGTGCCAACTGCCACGATATTGAAGATGATGCGGGTTGTACACTTTGTCATTCCGATAAAGAGATATCCCCAAGTTATGATCTCCCCTCTATTCAATATTTTTCTCATGTGAACCATTCGGGTGATCGTTTCGACTGCGCCGCCTGCCATCCCGGGGTTGCCCAATCCGAAACGCTTGATGCTCTCCCCCTGCCCGCCTCCGGCGCCTGTGGAGATTGCCACGCCAAAGAAGGCATCAAACCATCGGATCACACCTTCGATTGGGAGCACCATCATGGCCCCCGGGCCACTTTGGATTCGCAATCCTGCGATCTTTGCCATCAGGAGCAGCAGGATTGCCTGACCTGTCATGAGGGCGACAATCTGAGCGCCGAAAAATCCCCGCACCCCCTCTCCTACCTCTACAGCCATGGCCCCGACGCAAGATTGGAGAGCACGCGCTGTGAAAGCTGCCACAGGGATCAGGTATTTTGTATGGAATGTCATGCATCCTACAGCGTCAAACCGCTGTTTCATGACAAGGCCGGATGGCTTTCGGGCGCCCACGGCGCCGAGGCGAGACGGGATTTGGGCCAGTGCATTCTCTGCCATGAAGAGGCGGAGGCCAGTGTTTTATGTGGGTCATGTCACAATTAGCGGCAGGCTCGGAAAGGATGAGACAGATGAACCGGATCCTCACTTCCTGGAAGCTTATGGGGATATCGCTTGTATTGATGGCGCTGGCGTGGGGTTGTTCCGAGCTGGCCGACCCACCGAACCGTCCCGGAGCCGGTGGCTCTCAGAATTGTATAAGCTGCCACACAAATGAGGCCGTCCTCATAGCGGTCGCCGAACCCGACACTTCATCAGGCGAAGAACCAACGGGCGAAGGGTGAGGCGGCGAAGTCACCCCGCTGGAAGCGTGGGAGAAGGTTGTTATTCAGGGTTCCAATGGTGATGCGTTCTTTGCCTCCATTCATGGGAGAATCGGTTGTATCGAGTGCCACGGCGGTACGACCAGTGGCTCGAAGGAAGAGGCGCACGAGGGCGTCGTCCGGGATCCATCGGAGGATCCAATCGCGGCCTGTGGCAACGCTGATTGCCACCCGAGTATCGCCGGCAACGCGGTCAATTCGATCCACTACAAGGTTTCCGGTATGAAAGGGAAAGTCAGCCGCAGAGCCGGTTGTCCGGTTGACGACAATGAGAATCTCAGCGCCGGTTTTAACGCCGCCTGTTTCAAATGCCATACCACCTGCGGCCAATGCCACGTCAGCCGGCCGACCTCGGTCGAAGGCGGATTCATCGCCAATCATAAATTCGACCGAACACCTTCAATGATCAATCAATGCACCGCCTGCCACGGCTCCAGGATCGGCGAGGAATACCGGGGCAAGCACAGGGACCAGATCCCCGGCTATAAATTTGATGTTCACTATGGGAAAAACGCGCAGCTCGGCGGCAAACATTGTGTGAATTGCCATACCGGCAACGAGATGCACAATGGCATGGGCGAGGAACGTTTCGCGGTGAGTGAGATGCCCCGCTGCGAAGATTGCCATGGATCCGTCAGTGAGGCGAACGTATACCATGAAGAGCACTGGGGCGAGTTGAGCTGCTCGGTGTGCCATTCGCAAGACTACAAGAACTGTAATTCGTGCCACCCACCTACAGGACTGGACACGCCATCTTATCTGAGATTCAAAATCGGCAAGAACCCCCTGCCGGATTCCCGGAGTTATGAATATGTCACCTTGCGGCATATCCCGATTGCGAAAGACAGTTTCACGGGATGGGGATTTCCGGACCTCCCGGAATTCAATGTGATGCCGACATGGAAATACGCTGTCCCTCATAATATCCAACGATGGACGGCGAGGACGGATACAACCGGTGGTGTGAGTTGTTCGGCCGTTTGCCATAATTCCCCGGCGACCCCGGAGGGCTTTTTCCTGAGGCAGGTGGATTTGAACCTCCTGCCGGATGAAGCGGCGGCGAATGCCCCCTATATTGTACCGGATACACCTCCGGATCAGTGGTAGGCGGGAATAGAGGTATTGCATACGGTGTCAATACGTGTGCATACTAAGCGGTTATGCCAGGGCTCTACCCGATCGATCGGGTACCGGCCTTGACATAAAGGAAGCACCTATCCAACCTCTTGGATGGGTTTTTGGGAGAGTCTCCCATGTTGGCACGGAGCAGCTGGGTGGGGGCTCGGACTTCATGAAGGAGGCAGAGTTAATGAGAAAGTTCACGGCATTCGCCATGGTTATGGCTGTGTGCATGATGGTTGTATTCTCGTTTGGTTGCAGCGATGACGATGACAACGGTGGAACCACACCGGTCGCGACCGAACTTGAAAAGTTGGTCGAATACATGACAACAAACAATCTCGATCTACCCGCCATGATGGCCAGCTGGACGATCACAGCTCAGTCCCTCATGGATAATGGGCCTGAGAATTACTTCATCATGGATATTCGTACGTCGGATCTTTATGGCCCCGACTCCTCGGGCGCCAACGGCGTGGTCGACTTTGAGGACGGGCACATCGCGGGCGCCCATAAGGTCGCCATGGCCGATGTCGTCACATATGAAGCGGCCAACAATACCACCAATCTCCCGGTTGTCGTCTATTGTTATACTGGACATACCGCCGGACACGCGGTGATGGCCCTCCGCCTGAGCGGCGAAACCGATGCCAAATCAATGCTCTGGGGTTTCAGCGCCTGGAACAGTGATTTTGATTTGTGGACCAATAACACCGGCAATGTCGCCTTGGATTATCCGGATGCCTGGGCAACGACGGCGCCCCCGGATCTCCCTTCCAATACCGGACATCCGACCCTCAACACCGGCGAAGCGACCGGCGCGGCAATCCTGGCCTATCAACTCAATCATGCCGTTCTGGATGGACTCAATGGCATCACCAAGACGGATGTCCTGTCCGCCTACGAAGACTATCATGTCATCTGCTATTGGGCCGAAGCCGATTGGACCCATTACGGACATATCACCGGCGCCTATCAGGTCACCCCGGGAACGCTGGGACTCGAGACGCTCAATATCCTCGATCCGGCCGGCGTCAATGTGATTTATTGCTGGTCGGGTCAGTCCGCATCCATGGTCGCCGCCTGGTTGAACGTTTTGGGTTATGACGGCAGAACACTGAGATACGGCGCCAACGGCATGATTTACGATGATCTGGAAACGAGCAAATGGAGTGGGTCGCTGGACTTCGATTATGTGACCGGTCCCTAAACTCAACGGCGAATATTAAGGATCGAATCATCGCAGGGGGCGGGATCTCATGATCCTGCCCCCTGCTTTAGATCCTGTTCGATCCATGTTCTACAAAGTTCTTCGATGGAAATGTAAAGAATCTCGCCTACTTTTCGATTACGGGGCCGTGTAGACCAGGTAGATCCCGCCAAGAATGACAAGCAGGCCGCAGGCCTGGCGTAGAAGCACAGCCCCGCGTGAGCCTTCGTGCCAATTCAAATAGCGTTGAACAAGCTGGGCCGAGGTGCCGGCCATGACGATGACCGAACAATGACCGATGCCGTAAAGAAGCAATAGCGCCACACCGTAGAGCCAGCTCGTTGAGGCGACCTTGAGGGTGACTCCCAGCATCGGGGCCATATAAGCGAATGTGCAGGGCCCCACGCCAACACCAAAAAAAAGGCCGAGGATAAACGCCCCCAAAACGCCCTTCCCGCGTGGCCCGGAAGGTCCGCCGCCCGTCCAGGGAATCGGCACAACACCTAGGAAGTGAAGCCCAAGGAAAAGAAAGATAAGGGCGAGCCCATAATTCACATAGCGGCCAACATCGCCGAGCATCCGCCCGAGGGCTGCCGTTATACCGCCGACGATCCCGATGGTGACCAAAATACCCACAGCGAAAACCACAGCGATGGTGAAGGCGCGTTGCCCGGAAGACTCACCCTGCTTGCCGATAAAGGCGACGACAAGCGGGATGCTGGCGAGATGGCAAGGACTCAGGATGATGCTGAGAACACCCCAGAGAAAGGCGGCGCTGAGGGCAATAGGCGCGGAGCCATGAACGGCAGTGGTGAGAGTAGCGAAAAGATCATCCATCAGTTGACCTCTTGCTCTGTGGAGTTTGAGAAGTCAACTCAACACCCAGTTCCTTCCACTGATCGAGAATAACCTGCTTGGCCATGAAACCCTCATGACGCACCCGTTCCGCACCCGAGGCGTCGATAAAGATCTGGGTCGGGATAACCCGGATTCCCCACTTCTGCCCGGCATCGGGATTTTTCCGGATATCGATAAACTCAACGATAAGTGAACCCTCATACTCCTCAGATAACTCTTCCAAAATAGGAGCCATCTTTTTGCATGGAATGCACTGCCCGGATCCGAGATCAATGAGGCGAGGCAAGGCCACCTGCTCGGATGGCGCCAAGACATGACCTGCATCCGATGCCGCATCCCGCCGCTGCGTCTCCTTCAGAACAAATACGGCGGCAAAGACAAGGATTGTGGCGGCAATAATTAGAGCTTTCTTAATCATGGGATATCTTTCTCTTCTATTATATGATGGTTTTGTTCAACCAATCGGTTGTCCCGCGTATGGTGCCACCGAAAGGGTGTTGAATCATACCCGTTCCCTGTGACGCTAATATAACAAGGCCTTGATCTCCTCAAGTGAAAGCACCTTGCCGCTGCTCTTGAGTTCTCCATCGATGGCGAGCCCTGGAGTCATCATCGCCCCCATGCGGGCGATCTCGTTGATGTTGGTGACCTTCACGAGCTCGTATTCGATGCCGAGGGTCTTGGCGGCGGCTTCGGCATTTTCCGCGAGCTTTTTGCATTTGGGGCAACCGGTGCCCAGGATTTGAATTGTTTTCATTGGTTGTCCTTTTATCTATATCAGGCCATAAAGGATTCCGCTGACGGTCGCCATGACCACAACGAGTGTGACGTACACAACGGTTTTTTTCGTGCCGATGACGCTCCGGATAACGAGCATATTGGGAAGGCTGAGCGCAGGTCCGGCAAGGAGCAGCGCCAGCGCCGGCCCCTTGCCCATGCCGTTTCCAAGGAGACCTTGGAGAATCGGGACTTCGGTCAAGGTGGCAAAGTACATGAACGCACCGGCGACGGAGGCAAAGAGGTTTGCACGAATTGAGTTTCCGCCGACGGCGGTGTTCACCCATTCGCCCGGAATGAGCCCCTCGTGACCCGGGCGCCCAAGCAGGACACCCGCGACGAGGACGCCTAAAAGAAGGAGCGGAAGGATCTGCTTGGCAAAGCCCCACGAGGAAGAAAACCAGTCATTGAGTTCTCCCACAGAGGTGCTGGTGAGGATAGCAAGTGAGAGAATAGCGCCCGCGAAAGGAATCATGGGCATGCGGGGGAAGAGCGCCGCAAGAATGAGCACGAGTGCGAATGAGAGGGCGATCTGCCACCAAGGTGTCCGAAACCAAGCGATGAGAATGACACCCAGCCCAAGGGCAAAGACACCTGTGATGAGCCAGCGCATAGCATAGATCAGGCTCCAAAGCCCCCCGGGTTCTGCTGGTCGCGCCCAATTGGCAAAGACCAGGATGCCGACCATGGAGGCGAAATATAGAGCGTCCTGGTAAAGGCTTCGCGCCGGCTTTTCATCTATGGCAACTTGGACATTTTTGACCCGCTCTTCTGGATCATTTCGGAAGATAGCGTGCATGAGGAGACCAATAACGACGCTGAAAACGATGGCGCCGACGGCCCGCGCGGCGCCCAGTTCAAGCCCCAAGACGCGCGCGGTCAGTATGATGGCCAAGACATTGATCGCGGGGCCGGAATAGAGGAAGGCGGTTGCAGGACCAAGCCCGGCTCCCCGTCGATAGATACCGGCAAAAAGGGGCAGCACCGTGCAGGAACAGACAGCTAGAATCGTTCCGGAGACCGCCGCAACGCTGTAGGCCAAGACCTTGTTGGCCTCTGCGCCGAGGTAACGCATGACGGAGGCCTGGCTCACGAAAGTCGCAATGGCCCCCGCGATGAAGAAAGCGGGGATGAGGCACAGCAGAACGTGCTCCTGTGCATACCACTTCACAAGGTGCAGCGCCTCCAATATAGAGGTGTCAAAACGGATGCCCCCCACGGGGAGCCAAAAGCAGGCAAGAAAGACCGCCACAATGACGAGGAGGGGCTTCCATTCGTGTTTCCAGCTCATCCCTTCTCCTGACTCCCTTATCCAGACTCAGAAGCAAAATAACCGATAATATAAACAAAAATGTTATCTTGCCAATTTCACGCTTTCTTTCGCTCGTGATTCCAGAATCGATTCAACACAGGCAAAAAAATTCAGCACGCAAGGGACAAGCAGCGAATAAAAAACCTGCGATCCCCGCTTATCATCCCGGACGATGCCCGCATTCTTAAGCACGGAGAGGTGCTTGGACACGGTCGATACATCGGCCTCCACCATCTCGGTAAGCTCGCAGACACAACGCTCCCCATGTGAGAGCTCCTCGACAATGAAAAGCCGTGTCGGATGCGCCATCGCTTTGATGATGGTCGCGCGGGCTTCGAATCGGGCCTTTTGTATAGCTTTCAAATTATCCTCCTCTTGGCTATTTGCCTATTATGCCAAATTGCCAAGAATTGTCAAGCTGAAGGGCTGCGGCATCGGCACAGTTTACATTAGGAAACAGCGCTAACTGCAATTATTTCTATGTTTTACACGATTACCTTATAAGCGGAAAAACAAGATGAGCCTGTCGTGAAGTGATCATCCATGGCGGACCCCGAAGTCACAGGTGCGACTGGCGGCTTAGAACAGGAACCCAACGCTCGATTCAACCCACCGTTGCAACGGCGCCCAATAAATTCCCAGCAGCACCGTTGGCACGGCCAGCATGACCAGCATGACCGAATAGAGTGGAATCACATGCGCCGACAAATGGGCGGGAGCCGGGGTCTCAATACCAGCCTCTTCATCTTCCGTGCGAGCAAGGAACATCGCCCTCAAGATCCTGGCGTAATAGAAAAGTGAAACAACGCTGTTGAGTACGCCGATCACAGCCAGTTTATAAAATCCGGCCTTGATAACCGCTGCAAAGAGATAAAATTTTCCGATGAAACCTCCGAAGGGGGGAACACCGGTGAGAGAGAAAAGGAAGACGCCCATAAGAATGGCGACCATGGGGAATTTCCGGCCGAGTCCGATATAGGATGTGATCTGATCTTCCGATTCAATCCGGTCGCGGAGGGAGATAATCACGAGGAAAGCGCCGAGATTCATGAGGAGATAGATCGCAAAGTAGAAGAGAGCGGCGAAAAGACCGTCATGATTCAGTGTCGACAACCCCATCAGGACGTACCCCGCGTGGGCGATCGATGAATAAGCCAGAAGACGCTTCATAGACTTCTGATGCAGCGCGACAAAGTTCCCCAGCGTCATCGTCACGATCGAGAGGAACATCAACACCCGCTGCCAGTCCACCGCGCCCAAGGCCGCCCCGCTCAAACCGGAAACGCCGAAGAAGACGAAACGGATCAGCAAAGCGAAGCCGGCGGCCTTCGAGGCAACCGATAAAAAGGCGGTCATCGGCGTATTGGCGCCCTCATAAACATCCGGCGTCCAGAAATGGAAAGGAACAGCGGAGATCTTGTATCCGATACCGACCAGCACCAGTGAGGTGCCGACATACATCGCCAGATTCGCACCCTCGATGAGGTTCTGCGTTAGGGCGAGGAGATCCAGCGTGCCGGTCAGCCCGTAGAGTATCGAGATGCCGAACAACATCGCGCCGGAGGACACGGAGCCGAAGAGGACATATTTCAGAGCGGCCTCGGAACCCTTCCGGTCGCCTTTGACAAAACCGACCAAAACATAGGATAGATAGCTCACAACCTCCATTGAAATGTAAAACATCAGGAGGTTCGTGCTGGATGACATCAAGAAAAGCCCCATGCAGAGCAGGAGCAGCAATCCGACATACTCACCCAGCCGGCGTCCTTTCAGCTCTGAGCTCTTCCAGCTCATCAAAATGGTGATGGCCGCGGTAGCGAGAAAGATAACTTTGAAGAAAACGGCTATCGGATCGGCGACAACCATCCCTGAGAAAAGGCGGACACCGGCGGAGCCATCCGCCGTCAACCGTCCCTGGCTCATGAGGGTGATCACAAGGACGCAGAACAGCCCAATGACGCCCACGGGACCCGTCCAGCGGGATTGTTCGCGCCCCATCGCCAGATCCATAAAGAAGACAACCAGGAACACTCCCAAAAGGGAGAGTTCGGGAAGAAAATATCTCAGGCTGTCCATCGTTCCGACACTATTGTAGACGAGTTCGCTCATCGTCTCCCTCGCATGGCTAGGATTTGGTTATGGTTGAACAATCCCGGCCAAGTGGTTAATGGTGACTTGCATCAGATCAAGAATCGGTTTGGGATAGACACCCAAAATGATCACGATGATTCCCAGGGGAACAAGCGTGAAAAGCTCGCGTCCGGTCATGTCCGGCAGATTCAGATACTTCTCGTTCGGCTTGCCCAGGAACATCCGCTGCAATGTCCAGAGGATATAGCCCGCGGTCAGAACAATACCGATCGCCGCGATGATCGCCGCCCAGCGGTAAACCGGGAAGGTGCCGAGGAAGACTAAGGCCTCACTGATGAAACTGCTCAATCCCGGCAAACCCAGGGAGGCGAAAAAGGCCAGCGAGAAGATCCCTGCATAGACCGGCATGATCGTCGCCAGACCGCCGAACCCATCGATATCGCGGTGATGGGCGCGGTCATAGATCACACCGACCAAAAGGAATAACATGGCCGTGGTTGTTCCATGGTTGAACATCTGAAGGACGCCGCCGGTGAGACCGGCGATTGACAAGGCCGCAGAACCGAGCAGCACATATCCCATATGGCTGACCGACGAGTAGGCGACGAGCTTTTTGACATCCTTCTGCGCCATAGCGCAGAGGGCGCCATAGACAATGTTGATGATCCCCAAGATGGCCAGCGGGATCGCATAGGATCGCGTCGCTTCGGGGAAGATCGAGAAGCAGACACGGAGGATGCCGTATCCGCCCATCTTCAATAGAACGCCGGCAAGGATAACACTGATGGCGGTCGGCGCCTCAACATGCGCATCCGGAAGCCATGTATGAAAGGGGAAGACCGGCACTTTGATGGCGAAACCGATGAAGAGGGCCGCCCAAACCCACATTTGGAATGTTCGGGCATATCCTCCCTGCTCCATGAGAACCGTCATATCGAATGTATGCGAACCTCCATAGAAGTAGAGGGCCAGGATACCCAGAAGCATCAGAACACTGCCGAGGAGTGTATAGAGGAAAAACTTGATCGCCGCGTATTCACGGCGGGGGCCGCCCCAAATCCCAATGAGGAAGTACATCGGAAGCAACATCACTTCCCAGAAAACATAGAAAAGGAAGAAATCGAGAGCGACGAAGACGCCGAGCATTCCTGTCTCAAGAAGAAGGAAGAGAGCGAAGTAGCCTTTGACGGCCTTATTGATACCCCAGGAGGCGAAGATGCAAAGGAACCCGAGAAGCGCCGTCAGGATGATCAGGGTGATGCTCAGCCCATCCACACCGATAAAGAAGTTGATATTGTACGATCCGATCCACACCGCCCTCTCGACGAATTGCAGCTCCGAGGTGGTGCGGTCGAATTGAAGAAAGAGGACCACGGACAGGATCAGGGAGATCCCCGTCGCGACAGCCGCGATAATCTTGATGAGCTGGTGCTTATCTCGCGGCACCAGAATAATCAACACCATCCCGATGATTGGGATAAACGTCAGCCAGCTAAGAAGACCGCTCATGTGCGACTGCCTCCTGCACTAAGTTTCAAAAACCCACGCCCTCTCTCCCCCCTAGAAGGGATCGAAGATCCTGAGCATCATCAGGATGATCGAGATGGCGATAAGACCAAGTGCGTAATTCTGGAACCGTCCCGTCTGAACCCTTCGAAGAACGCCTCCAAAAGCCTTAACAGAATAACCAACACCATTGACGAGCCCATCGATCACCTTGAGATCGAATCGACCGATGAAAAATGAAAGGACACGGGTCAACCAAGCGCTGCCGTTGACCATGCCATCAATAATCTTCAGATCGAACCGGCCCATCCCACGGCTGATCGCAAGAAGCGGTCTCACGAAGGCAACCGAGTAAAATTCATCAAAGTAATATTTCCGCGACAGCAAAATGTACAGGGGTCGCAAGCGTGCACCCCAGGCTTCCGCGGAAAGCAATTTCCGGCCGTACATGAGCCATGAGAAAAGAATGCCGATGAGGACAACGGCGATACCGCCGAACATCGCCACATAATGGGCAAGGTGCTCTGTGTGCCCGCCGGCATGGGCCGCCGCTTCACCGGCCGCCGCGCCGTGCGCCGCCTCTGTTATGGCATGCGCCGCGCCCTCTCCCCCCGCATACAATCCCATCTGCGGAACCTGAACCAACTTTTCAAACCACCCGCCCCAAGCCGAAACAATCGACAAGATGGCCAGCAAGGCCAGTGGAACCGTGATCACCCAGGGAGACTCATGGGCATGATCGTATTTCTTCTGATCCCGAGGACTACCGAGGAAGGTCAGGAAAATGATCCTGAACATATAGAAGGCCGTGATACCGGCTCCCAGCAGGAGCAGGATAAAGATGACCATATGGGCGGGGTTTTCAAGACCGAAGACCAGCGCCGCCGCCAGAATCTTGTCTTTGCTGAAGAAGCCGGAGAAGGGCGGGATACCGGAGATCGCGATCGTCGCAATCAAAAATGTCCAGAAGGTGATCGGCATCTTTTTGCGCAAGCCACCCATCTCCGGCATCTCTTGTGTATGCAAGGCGTGGATGACACTGCCGGATCCGAGGAAAAGGAGTGACTTGAAATAGGCATGGGTCATCAGATGGAAGAGACCGGCCACCATACCGCCCACACCAAGGGCGGCGATCATGTACCCCAGCTGGCTGATGGTCGAATAAGCCAGCGCCTTTTTGATGTCGGTTTGTACAATCGCGACCGTTGCCCCCAGCATCGCCGTGACGAGACCTATATAGGCGACGAGAAGAAGAGCATCGGGCGTCAGCATCGGGAAGAGACGGCCCACCATATAGACACCGGCGGCGACCATCGTCGCGGCATGAATCAAGGCGCTGACCGGGGTGGGGCCCTCCATCGCATCGGGCAGCCAGACGTGCAGCGGGAACTGGGCGCTCTTGCCGACTGCGCCGCCGAAAAGGAACATGCCGGCTACGGTGAGCCGGGTGCCGGAGATGGCGCCATGCGCCACGGCGTTGAAAATCTCATGAAAGTTAAAGGTTCCCAAGGATGAATAAATGATCATGATGCCGATGAACATAAAAACATCCCCGATGCGCGTCGTCAGGAATGCCTTTTTCCCGGCATCGGAAGCTGAATCCTTTTCATACCAAAAGCCGATCAAGAGGTAGGAAGAGAGGCCGACGAGTTCCCAAAAGACATAGAGGGCGATCAGATTATCGCAGAGAACAATGCCCAGCATCGAGAAAGTAAAGAGACCCAAATAACCGAAGTAGCGGCCGTATCTCTCATCCCCATGCATGTAGCCGATCGAATAGAGGTGGACGAGAGTGCTGACGACGGTGACGACCATCAACATGACAATCGTCAAGTTGTCGACCAGAAATCCCATTGCGACCTGCAAATCATTTAAATGGATCCAGCCCCAAGAATGAGTAAAGAGAAAATGGGGATCCATCCCACTTAGCATGCGCGCAAAGATGGCCGCTGAGAGGATCAACGAAACCGCGACCAATCCGGTGGACAGCCAATCCCCCTTCCTTGGAAGGAAGCGCCCGAAGAAGATCTGGATCCCGAAGCCAAGCAGCGGCAAACATAGGATCAAGATGAGTGTATTGGACATACTCCCCAGTTCCTCCCCGTCTTCTTCTTCATCCGCAAACCTCTGCCCTAGCCCTTCATCGAATCGACTTCATCAACATTGATATTATGATGGAGCCGGAAGATGTTGAGGATGATGGCAAGTGCGATGGCCGCCTCAGCCGCTGCAAGGACAATGACAAACAGCGCCACTACCTGGCCGTCGATCCCCGGGCCCAAATAGCGCGCAAAGGCTATGAAATTGATGTTGGCCGAGTTCAATATCAACTCGATCCCCATTAGAATCATGACGGCGTTTCTTCGCGTCAGGACCGTATAGACTCCCAATACGAACAAGATCGCGCCAACGCTGAGGTAGGATTGAAGACCGATCATGATTCTTTCTCCGTCCGGGCCAAAAGCGCCGCTCCCATCAGCACACCTAGGAGGAGGATGGAAACAACTTCAAATGGCAGCAAGTAATCGGTCATAATCTGCTTGCCGAGTTCCGGCGCCGTGGGCGTCCACACTTTCTCTTCCACGACAGACCATGGCGTTGCATAAATCATAACCAGCAGGATGGCCAGCAAGGCGGCGCAAAGAATCGCGGCGGGAAGCCTCTGCACGGCCGCGCCCTTCATATCGATCTTGCCGATTCGCTGGGTCAGCATGACGCCGAACAACAACAGCACGAGAATCCCACCGACATAGACCATGATCTGCGCACCGGCGATAAAATCGGCCTGAAGTAGAACGTACAATCCCGCCACGCCGCAAAAAGTGACCAGCAACGAGAAAACGGCATGGATGATGCGGGGCGTAAAGGCCACGACAATCCCGGAAAAAACAGCCAGGAGTCCGAAAACCAAGAAAATGATATCCCGTAGCTCCACAGCTCCCCCCTACTCAATCTTCCCACCGGCGCCCTCATCACCGCCGGTTTTCTTCGCCTGATCTGATGACGCCGGCGGAGATGTTTGCCCCTGCACCCTGGTAGCCGTTCCCTCTTCCTTCACTTCGGCTTCCGTGGCTGCTTGCGCCGCGGCCGCTTTGGCCGCCTTTTCTTTGGCTGCGGATTCGGCGTCGCGTTCGGCCGCCTGCTTATCGGCTTCGGTGGCGAAGTAACGCCACATCCCCTTCCGCTCGGGAACAGCGAGCTCAAAATCGTGACTCATCGTGAGGCAATGTGTCGGACAGGGTTCGGTGCAAAGTCCGCAGACCATGCATTCAGAATTATTCACGTCATACTGTATCACCCAAAGCTTAAGCGGCGTCCCATCTGATGCTTGCCCGACGTTTTCCTTCGCCCGCTTAACGGTTTGGATATGGATGCAACTGATCGGACAGGCCCTCACGCAGGCGCTGCACCCGGTGCAATCCTCAATCCGATTATGAAGAATGCCGCGGAATCGTTCCGCGATCGGCGGCATCACCTCTGGATACATCTCCGTCACCGGTTTTGTAAAGGCATTCTTCCCGGTGACCTTCATCCCGATGAGAGTTGAGGCAATAGCCTGATAAATGTTTGTGAAATATCTCTTCCCCGCACTCATATCGCCACCCTCAAAACACCAGCATTTGGAGGCCCACCGCCAACATCAGGATAAAGGAGGCGGGAATCAAAACTTTCCAACAGACATACATCAGTTGGTCCACCCTCAACCGGGGAAGGGTCCACCGCAACCACATCATTATAAGAATGAGGATGAAGGTCTTTATAAGGAAGTTGATCAATCCCGGAATGGGCAGAAGATGATGCGGGAGAATTCCCGAACCGCCGCCCAGGAACGCGGCCGCCGCTATTGCGGCCACAACGAACATATTCGCGAATTCCGCAAGAAAAAAGAGGGCGAACTTCATACCGCTGTATTCGGTGTTGTACCCCCCGACCAGCTCGGATTCAGCTTCCGGCAGATCAAACGGCGTCCGGTTAATTTCGGCCAGTGAAGCTATGAAATAGACAATCGCGCTCAGGAAAAGGAAGGGTGACCGGAAAATGTTCCATTTCCAGATCCCCCCTTCTTGGAAAGCCGACATCTCAGTGAGACTCAGAGAGCCGACAAACATAATCACTCCGATCAAACTCAAGGCGACCGGGATCTCATAAGAAACTATCTGGGAGGCGGCGCGCATGGCTCCGTAGAGGGACCATTTATTGTTCGATGCCCAGCCACCCATGATGATACCTACAACGCCGAGGGAGGATATCGCGAGAACATAAAAAACGCCGATGTTCAGGTCAGCCGCCGCCAAATTCGAACCAAAGGCGAGGGCTGCAAAGGAAGCAAAAGTCGCCGTCATGACAATGATCGGCGCGACTGTGAAGAGCAGGCGGTCCGCCTCTTTCGGAATGAGATCCTCTTTTGTTATGAGCTTGAGCGAATCGGCGATGGTCTGAGCCCACCCGAATTTGCCTCCGACATAGATCGGTCCGTACCGGCTCTGTATCCTCGCGGCGACCTTCCGCTCGAGCCAGACAAGATAGAGCCCAAGGAAAGCCAGCCAGGCCAAGAGAACCACCGCCCAAAACAGCATGGACAGGGCATAGACCAGATTCGGCGGCATGCCCCCGAAAATGGTGTAGGTGGCCATCAATTGATCAGCCCACTCTTTCACCCCGTTTGCTCCCTTCCCCTATCCTCTCCCGCGAAGGAGACGAACTTAACGATCGACATCCCCCAGAACAATATCGATAGAACCGATAATGGCCACCAGGTCCGCCAGCATCACACCCGGAGCAATGGCCTGAAGGATGGCCAGATTGGCAAAACTCGCCGACCGGGCTTTGCACCGGTAAGCCTTTGCCGATCCGTCACTGATGATGTAGTAACCCATCTCACCCCGGGGATTCTCGACCCGCACATAGACCTCGCCCTTCGGCGGCTTGATGATCTTCGGTATATTCTCCGCGATGGCCGCGCCGGCCGGAATACGCTCGATGGCCTGGCGGATGATTTTGCACGATTCCTTCATCTCGCGCATCCGGACGATGTACCGGTCCCAACAATCACCGAGCTGCCCCTGAGCGCCCGTTCCGACCGGGATATTAAAATCAAAACGATCGTATATTGAATAGGGATCATTCTTCCGCAGATCCCATTTCATTCCCGATCCCCTCAACATCGGTCCGGTGAGACCATAGTTGATAGCCATATCCAACGGAATGACGCCGACATTGGCGGTGCGTTCGATGAAGATTTTGTTATACGAAAGAAGGTTATCATAATCGATCAGCTTGGGTTCGAAGTAATCGACGAAGTCGCGGATCATGTCGATCATCTTCGGTGTGAGATCGCCGCTGACGCCGCCGATGCGATAATAATTGTATGTTAGGCGGGCTCCACAAACAGCTTCAAAAATATTTAAGATAACCTCCCGTTCACGGAAGGCATAGATGATCGGTGTCACGGCGCCCAAATCCAATGCATAGGAACCAAAGGAGACAAGGTGAGAAGCGATCCGGCCCAATTCGGCGATAATCACGCGAATATACTCGGCTCTCTCCGGTACTTCGAGTCCCATCAGTTTTTCCACGGCAAGCGCATAGCCGTGATTGCAATTCATTGAAGCGAGATAATCCATCCGGTCGGTGTAGGGCATGGTTCCGGGATAGCCGACCAATTCACTGCATTTTTCAAAACACCGATGTAGATAACCGATGAAGGGCCGGGCCTTTTTTATGATCTCCCCATCCGTAGTGATTTCCACCCTCAGAACGCCGTGGGTGGACGGATGCTGCGGGCCCATATTGATGAGCATCTCATCGGTTCCAAAATCCTCTGGGGATTGAGGAACCCGCGATGGGTTGAACTCCAAGGTCTTCGTATCAACCTTAGGGCTTGTTTGTGACGCCTCGATAGGTTTCCGGGGTAACATAATCCTTCCTTAACGGATGGCCTTCCCAATCAAAAGGCAACAGAATCCTTCTCAAGTCGGGGTGCCCTTCGAACATGATTCCAAAGAGGTCGTAGACCTCTCGCTCCTGCCAATTGGCAAAGTTATAGACCGAGGTCACGGAGGGAATCCTGGGATCATCCCTCGGGGTGTCAACCTTGAGAACGAATTTGAGATTATATTCGAAGGAGTAGAGATGGTAGACAACCTGAAGCATCTTCTCCTTGGGCCAATCGACACCCGCAAGATTCATCATCGACACGAAGCAGAGTTCCGGATCATCATGCATCAAACGGCAGACATCGACAATATGCTTGCTGTCGATCTTCGCCCATGGATCGAACGTATCCCCTTCGTAAGCCAAGACGGCTCCAGGGATTAATTGTTCTATCTTATCGCGAATCTCGTTCGGACCCATGCCGTGACCGCCTCCCCTCGCCCACAACAACAAAATATACTGCCGTCTTGACGGCTAGCCCTGTATGACCACCGGTTCGTATTTATCCCTGTCTCCGCGGCCGGAACGGACAAGCCCCATCTTCTTCACCATCTTCTGGAGTGTGAGAAGCCCGTCCAGGAGCGCCTCTGGCCGTGGCGGACAACCGGTGATATAAACATCCACCGGTATAATTTTGTCGACACCCTTCAACACGGAATAACCGTGATCGACATACGGCCCGCCTGAATTGGCGCAGCTTCCCATGGAGATGACATACTTGGGTTCCGACATCTGGTCATAGAGACGCTTGATTCTCGACGCCATCTGATGCGTCACCGTCCCGGACACAATCATGACATCGGCCTGTCTGGGAGAAGGTCGAAAGGGACCGGATCCGAAACGGTCAATGTCAAAACGGGCCATACCGGTCGCCATCATCTCGATGGCGCAACAGGCCAAACCAAACGTCAGCGGCCAAAGACTATTACCCCGTCCCCAACCTACCGCGGCTTCCAAGGATGTCAGCAGGACATTACCCTCAGTGCTTCTGAGGTCGGTTTCTCTCACAACCCAGTCACCTCACCTGCCCCCGCGTCGGGAACGGAGGGCCTTTGCCCCGGTCCGGTGATGGCCGGATCGGGTTTTACCCATTCCAGATCGCCCCTCTTCCAGACATAGGCCAGCCCGAGAAAGAGAAGACCCAGGAAAACCAACATCTCAACGAATGCGAAGAGCCCGAGAGACTTGAATGCGGTAGCCCAGGGATAAAGAAGCACAACTTCCACATCGAAAATAACGAAAATTAAAGCCACCACATAAAACCGGACATTGAATTTAACCCAGGGAGATCCGACCGGTTGCTCCCCGCATTCATAGGCGATACCCTTGAATTGCGCCGGTCGTGAAGGGCGGATGAGCCAGGAGAGAAAAAGAACACCACCGGAAAAAACCAGACCAAGGAGAATAAAAACCAAAGCTGTGGCAAAATTGAACTCCATACGCACCCCACACTGCGTGATCCCATCACCACTGTGTACCCTGCGGTTTCAGCGTGCCCCCACGACCTCAGGCTATGACGCCCCCGCAAAAGTGTCAACGTGAAGATCACTCCAAAAGAATCCAAGGAGGATGGAATTAAGAACTCCATGACCCGATCGATGCCGCCCATCAAGATACCATCGGAACGAAATCCCTTGTTTGTCGTGCTGGATAATATTCGCTCGGTCTATAATGTGGGTTCGATCTTTCGAACTTCCGATGCGGCGAGAATTTCCCATCTCTACCTCTGTGGAATGACGGCCTACCCCCCTCATCCAAAAATCGATAAAACGGCATTGGGAGCCATTTCTCATGTCCCCTGGTCGCATCATGTCGATGCGTGTGATGTTGTCCGGGAACTCAAGCAACAAGGTTTTCCGATTTGGGCCTGTGAGACAGGCGCCCTGTCACAAAATTATCTGGAGTCTCCCTACCCCAGTCCGCTGGTTCTAGTCTTCGGTCATGAAGTCATTGGAATCAATCCTCTGATCCTCACCTTGGCTGAGAAGCAAATAGAGATTCCCATGGCGGGACATAAAAGCAGCCTGAATGTCGCAACAGCTTACGGGATTATACTTTTTGAGGTTCTACGGCAGTACCGAAGTGAACCAGGATGACCGTGATGTTATCGGGGGCTCCCCGCTCATTGGCGATGTTAACCAGAGCCCGCGCCGCCTTTTCCGGCGATTTACCTTTGACAATACCGGCAAATTCCCTTGGATGGACGACTCGAATGAGGCCGTCGGAACAGATAAGGTAATCTCTCTCCTCCGCCGGCGCCGGCCCCAGATCCATGGTATCGACACGGGCCACATCTCCAGCCCCGATACTCCGCGTTAAAACATGACTCAACGGATGGGTTTCAAGATCTTCGCTGTCAATGACACCGGCTTCCATTTGCTCGTAAGCGAGGGTGTGGTCCTTCGTCAGACATGTCACCTGAGGTTCTGTATCGATTAAATTCAACGCGTAGAGTCGTGAATCGCCGACATGCCCTGCATACAAGTGATCCTGAGCCATGATAAGGGCGGTCAAGGTCGTACCCATCCCGCTGAGCTTGGGATCATCCTCCATCCCCTTCCGGATCATCGCATGAACTTCCTGAAATGTCTGTGTGATGATCGCGGAGGCTTCCCCGAGTGGAAAAATCTTGCAGGCCGTTAATATCTTTTCCAGACCTTTGACGGCGAGCCGGCTGGCCTGATCCCCACCCGGGTGTCCGCCCATACCGTCGGCTACAGCAAAAATGGCCTGAATGGGTGGCGCCGACTTGGTCGCGTACCAAGTTAAACAGGAATCCTCGTTCTTTGAACGAACCTGCCCGCGATCTGTATGGAAACCCCATTCGATTTTCAGCGCCATGCCGATCCCTGGACCAATCTCCTGCCGGAGAGTTTCAAAGGCGGAATTCTATGAATTATTTCAAGCGAACTTGATGAAAATAGCACGCGCCCGGTCGAATGTCCAACTCCGCTCGGCGGTCCTCTCATCTTTCACTCTTCCGGCATGGAGTCCAGCACAATGGGCGACTCTTCTCTAATCCGTCCCCCTAAGCTCATTATCACCCTCTTCCCACTCTTCATCCTCCTCATCAATCTCCCATTCTTCATCGTCGTCTTCGTCATCATCATCCCATTCTTCATCGTCGTCTTCGTCGTCATCATCCCATTCGCCGTCGTCATCATCCCAATCGTCATTCGGCTCTTTGTCATTGTCGACATCATCATCGAAATCCTCATCAAACCACTGATCCTCATCATCCTGCTTATCCATCGGCGATGCCGTTTTGAGAATCAACTCAACGGTCCTGGACATGAATTCTTCCTCCTATGTGGGCCACCCATTATTGACCCGGCCTCGTGATGTTCCCCCCCAAAAAAAATCCGCCGATAAATCGGGATTACAGCGATACCCCCCCCAGGTGTCAAGAATGAAAATCATTCTCTCAGCCTCTATCTAGATTCGCCCTCTTCTCTCTCCTATACTCCGCTAGAGGGAGGACCCAATGATTCGATTCAACCAGAGTCTATTGACCGGATTCGTGAGTCGCAACCCGGCTTTTCACAAGCCCTTTTTATCGCCCTTTCCGATGAAGCGCCGGCATTCGCACGCCGTCCTGATCGGCAGCCTCTGTCTGGCGCTCTTGGCCGGAGCTTCCGACCGGGCCCCGGCCTTTGACGATGTGGAAGTCGGGGCGATCCTAAGAAACCCCATTGAAGCTTCTGATTTCCCCGGTTACCCCGGCGTCATCATGGCGCATCAATCTTATCGGGAGATCACGGGCTCGGGTTCAGGGCTTTCCGAGGAACATCTCATCGGCCGGATCTTCGACCCGGAGGAGGCGGAATCGAGCCTCGGACAATGGTCGACTGATCTGGACCGCGAGTTGCAATTTATCGAGGTCGTCAGAGCGCGTATCTACAGAGGCGATGAGATCAAAGAATTGGGTCCGGACTCCTGGGACGAATCCCCTCTTCCCGGTGTTCCCGAGAAGGGGTACCCGAAACGAACCCGGTTTACCATCCACTTTCAAGATATCCGCTCCGGAGATCTTGTTGAGATTCATACCAAGATTCATATCACTCCCGACCCCGAGCGATACCCCGTAGCTTGGGGCGTCTATCCCTTGTGCCGGGAATTGCCGATTGTAGAGCGCCAGATCATACTCTCCGCCCCGGTCGCTTCCAAAATCATGACAAAAATCCAGAGCTGGCCTGGGCAGGTCGCCCGCACCTATAAGGGATCGATACTCCTCTATGGTTTTCATACGGGTAATTTACCGGCCCTCGGCAGCCTTGAAGGGACCATTGATCCGGAGGAAGGCCCCCCCTGTTTCATGTTCAGCAATATGGAGAATTGGGAAAGGGTCGGATTCATCCTCGCCCGGGAATTCGAATGGGCCACGACGACGGCCAGCGTAGGGATTCAGGATTCCGTCAGGGCTTTTACCAAGGGAAAGAGCACATCGAGAGAGCGCCTGCTGGCCCTCCTCGACCTCATGGACCAGAAGATCGGCCGGGCGCCCCTCCCCTCCGATCTTCTTCGTTACTGGCCCCGCTCAGCCGCGGCCACCTTTTCCTCACGTTGGGCCGATCCACAGGATTGGATCTGTCTGCTTCGGGCCATGGGCTCCTACGTCGGATTGCCATCCCAAGTCGAGATGATTGCCCCGAGAGCCGACTGGGTTCAGGAAGACAATGCCAATCCCCAACAGCTGCCGCATATCGCCTTGAAAATCCGGCTGCCGGATGAAGGCACGAATCTCCTGATCGATCCCCTTAGACGCCCCGCCGGTTTGGAGGTTTCGCCATTCCCCGGTTCATTCTATGGACTGGCGCCGATCCCCAAAAACCCCATCACGGAAATCGGCGAACCGCTTCCAGCGGACCGGACACGTTTGACCCTCGATCTCTCCTGGGATCCTGCCGGGGGATCCGATGAGTGGACCGGATCAGCGCACATTGAGGGTACAGGAATGGCGGCGGCTTGGATTGTACAAAATCTAGGAGGGTGGCACAGCGAATACGACGTTCCTCTGCCCGTGGGCGCCGGCTGGGAACCGATTTTGGATTCCACCCCCCCACCGACGCTGGTGGAAAACTGGGCGGCCTCCTCCGCAACGACCGAATTCCGGTGGCGTCAGCCGCTCCGAAGGGCCGGAGAGGATTCACCGGCCGTTCGGATTTTATCTCTCCTCCCCACTTGGCGGGATCTGCTGGAAACGACCCCCTCATCCAGCCTTCGACCCGAAGGTCCGATGACCTGGACAACCCGGCTGCAAATACCATCGGAATTTTGCCCCGGCGCTGGCAACAACACCTGGAATGAGACTTCGAAATGCGGATCGTGGAAGATTTCGATGAGCCTCGGGGAGGGATCGACCCTTCAGTTTGAAGAGGTTCTCGTTTGGGAGCCGGGAGAAGGATGTACGGGAACCTTGCAGGGATTAGAGGCGGCCCGCCGCAAAACCCTTGGAATAGAAGGGTGACCAAGCGGATTCAGTCGATCGATGCCAGGGCTTCCTCGAGCGCCGTTTGCGTTTGATTGTCAAAGGGGACAAGGATGACCTCCGCGGGCGCTTGATAACGTCTTAGATCCTCGAGGATCGTGGCTACGGCGATGCTTGAGGCCTGATCGACCGGATATCCATAGGCTCCGGTTGAGAGGGAAGGGAAAGCGATACCAGAGGCTCCGATCTCGCGCGCCCGCTTTAACGACTCGCGGTAGGCCGAGGCCAGCATCTCCGCCTCATGGGAGCCGCCCCCCTTCCAGATCGGTCCCACGGTATGGATCACCCACCGGGCCTTCAGATCCCCGGCCCCGGTCACCACGGCCTGCCCTGTGGGGCAGCCTCCGATCCTTCGGCACTCTTCCATAATGAGGGGTCCGCCCGCCCTATGGATCGCTCCATCCACACCACCACCGCCACGGAGGCCGGGATTCGCCGCATTCACAATCGCATCGATCTCCTGCTCGGTGATATCCCCCGGCGCTAGGCGCACCCGGCAGGCGCCGACAGATCGTTCCAAAATCACCTCCTGTTCGACATCTCAGAGGGCGGATCTTCACCGCCGGGCGGCGAAGCCGCTCTCCCCCTCGTGATGAAGGTAGAGGTCCAGCCGGTCGCCCCCCCGCAGGGCGTTTGATCGAGCGGTTCGCCATCTTCAGCAGTGACAGCGGTTGTGGCGACGATTTCATATTCCGTGTCGGGGATCAGAGGATGATCGGGTGTCAGGGTGAGAAGACTTCCGCCTTGCGAGAGTAAGAGCCCCGCCTCTATGGGCGATCCACCCGCGGGCTGCAGGAAGACCGTTCTTTTATTGAGACTGTCGGCAAGGGCCGGCCGGCTGAACCTCATTCGCACAACGGCCAGCGTATCGACCTGAACCGCTCCATCGGCCGGTTCGGCCCACAGGGCTCGGAAATCACAGAAACTGACACCGGTCGAATCGACAACCCCGAATCCCGAGTCATCATACAAGGTCGCGATAATATGATACGACTCGTCGCATCCGCCGGCTCCGGTCTCATCCGTCAAACCATCACCGTCATTGTCCAGCGAGTCACAACCCGCCACATCGGTGCAGTCATAAATATGCTCGGCGATCAACCCGGCCGGGGCGGCGAGGCTGTCGACGGAACCATCGCCCCAATCCCAAATAATCGAGAGGAGGTCGCCGTCCGCATCGGAGGAACCGGAAGCATCGACGATGACATGCGATGAATCCCCGATCCGGCAGATATTGTCCGACAGAACAAGCAGCGGCGGTGTGCCGACGGTAAAGCTCGACTGAAAGATCTGCACGCCGGGCGCTTCCAGATCCTGATCCAGTTCATTCCCCGCAAGGTCCCTGATCTCACTGCGCGCGCGAATCCTGTAGACCAATCCGTCGCGCAACTCATCAATAAGATTTATCTTCACAGTCCGTCCATCCCCGAGCAGTTGCGTACTGTAGTAGGCTGAGCCGGCCTCGGGTATTAGCTTAATAGTCGAATTATCAATCGTTGACGGATCCAACCGCTCGCTAAAGGTTAGGCTTATATCAGGCATTGGGCCGACACCGACCGTGCTGTCGGGCGGCTCAACGGAAACGACATGGGGCGGTGTCTCATCATCACCCGTCGCGAATTCCTGAATGAACGATTGATACCCGACGGTCGACGGATCCTGATCGAGAGGATTTCCCAGCGTATCCGTGACCGAGGGCGTCACACGAAATGTATAGGTTTCGTTCGGCAGCAGGGGATCCGGCGAAGGTATCGCAAAGGCCGTATCACCCGTCGCGGCCACGCTCAGAAGGATGCCGACTTCTGTATCATTGAGTAGAATATCAACGCCGCCCGGCGCGATCGTGGCAGGATCGATCGGCTCGTCAAAGATCACGGCCAGGGTTCCCGCCGGCGGGAACGGCACCGCGGGAAGGATGAGATCCAAAACCCTGGGTGACAGGGTTTCCGGGCTGGTTGTAAAGAAGGCCTCATACGGATCCAAATCATGCGTCCCCGGAATCTGATCGAGGGGATTGTCAAAGAGGTCGGTGAGACCGGTTCCGGCCAGCACGCGATGACGGGTGCTGAAATCCATATATTGGTCCTGGGGCAGCGACCAGCGCACCCGGGTATTGTTGTCCAGCAATTCCAGGCTGCCGGCCAGGGGATTCCCTCCTTCCGGACCGACCTGCACATTTGCATTTGTGACGCCCTGCGGATCGAGCGGCTCACTGAAGGTGAGCGTGACCTTGGCATAAACTTTGACGCCGCCGGCGCCGTTCTCCGGATCGATCGCTGTAACCCACGGCCCCAGCGTATCCGGAACTGTTGTGAAGACCGAATGAAAGGGCTGAAGCCCCTCGATATCCGGATCTTGATCCAAGAAATTCCCCACTCGGTCCATCACGGTTGTATCGACCCCGATGGTATACAGGGTCGCATGGGCGAGTGAGTCGGCCGGTTCGAATGTCCAGGTGAGACTATCGGCGCTCGCTGAGTATTGCCCCGCTACGACAGCTTCACCATGCAGCAGCCGGAAGGATGTCGTCAGCATTTCCGGACGGACCGGTTCACTGAAAGTGACCTGAGGGTGCGCGCCCCGCGGAATCATCATGGCCGAATCGCCGGGGGACCAGTCGGCCACACGGGGAGGAATCGTTTCCGAACGCGCCTGGAACCGGCTGACGAATTCCTGTTCACCGGGCAGATCGGGGTTCTGATCCAGCAAAACGCCGTACGGATTGGCGACAAAACGTGTCAGACGGAACCGGTAGACTCCGCCGCTGGCCAGCGAGTCATCCGGCGCATAGACCGCGTGCAGGCTGTCCGCCGAAACGGTGATTACGCCCTCAACCGGAATCGAGTCGGTCGGCGACAAGATTCGAATGAACTGGAATGTTCCACCATGAATTGTAGCGGGCTTGATGGGACGTTCAAAAACCACTTCAACACGGCTCGTTTCCGGGACACCCACGGCCCCGTTCGGCGGCGTCCACTCCGCCACCCTCGGCGGCGTGCTATCGATGACCGTTCTAAATGTGTAAGAAAATGACTCATGCTGCGGCGTGTCATAATTCTGATCCAGCGCGACGCCGTCGGCGGAGAGGATCGCTGTTGTCGCCCGAAGGATATACTGTTTCACAAAACCAAGCGGACCGTCGGGATCCAATCTCACCTCGGTCGCATTCTCATCAAGCGTAACGCTCGCGGGAACAACGGCGCTATCCTCCGCCCGCTCGAGATAAACCGTGCCGCCGTTGACGGTAGAGGGATCCAAAGCCTTCGAGAAGTCCAGAACAAAGACCGACTCGATGCCGACATTCTGGGCGACATTCGGCGTGTATTGTACAACGCGAGGGTTCTCTTCCGTCTCAAAGATGGAGATAAACTCCTGAAGCCCCTCTTGATGCAGATCCTGATCGAGCGGTATACCGTTGGCGTCTTTGACCGCCGTCGTGACGGCAATCCTGTAAACCAGCCCGCGCCCCAGGGGGTTGGTGGGAATGAACCCAAAAGTGATGCTGTCCCCCTGGCTGAAAATCCGTCCATCGATATCGGCATAAAAAGGGGGTTTCCGGATCACGAGGCTATGCGCATCAACCGTCAGGGGATCGACCGCTCTATCGAAAGCAATCAGGGCCTCAATGCCGACCGGAACATTCGTCGCGCCATTCACAGGCAGCACAAAAGCCACCTGGGGCCCCACCGGTTGATCCAGAATCCGAAAAGTGCTGGTAAAGGTATCGGGCGCGGCGGTGGCCGGATCCTGATCCAAACTCAAACCCCTGATATCCACGAGAGCGGGGGTGATCTCAAGTGTATATAACATTTCCCACGCCAGATTTTGCGAAGGCGTGATGGTAAGGGTAGTATCCTCCTCGCTGTAAACAACGCTGCGTCCCGCCGCGACGCCGAGGGTATCGGTCAGAAGCACCGCCGCCTCGACGGTTGAAGGCTGGGCCGGGCGATTCAATGTTACCGTGATGACCGGCCGCCGCCCGATATCATCCGTCCCGTCGGGCGGATCAACGGTCACGACCCGGAGCCGGATATACGAGGCCACCTGGAATTCCGAGGTGAAACCTTGCAGCCCTTCCGTCTCCGGTTCTTGATCGAGCGGGCGCAGGTCCAGATCACGCAAGGCGGTGGCGGCCGTGATGGAAATCCAGGTGTTTTCGGGAAGATAGGTCAGCGGAACGATTCGCAACCCGCGCCCGTCGGCATCTATCTCACGCGACACCTCGGCGATCTCTTCGCCGGACGCTCTTGCCTTCAACGCGATCGCCGGTCCTTCGAGATCGGCGGGCACCATCGGGATCGAAAAACGAAGATAAATCGAACTGGTGTCCGGGATAGCGCTGGCGCCGTCGCCCGGCTGCACCGAAACAACACGGGGCAGATTCCGCCAAACGCCGACAGGGACCGAGAGGTCGCCGCCGTAATGCCCCGTGATCCGCGGCGTCCGAGCCCGGACCCAGAAGGTCGCCGTTTCGGAATTCAGGGGGTTGATTTCTGACGGATCGATCGACGCATCAGGGGATAGGGCAAAGAGCTTCTGAACTTCGGCGAGGGCGAAGAGACGGGTCGTATCGGGTGTCGACCAGGAATAAAAATTCCCCGGCGTCCCTTCGGCGACGATATCGTATAAAGTAGCTTCCCTGATGCCGTCCCACCCGATGGTATAACTTATATCGCCCGGCGCGCCTTCCAGTAATTCCGGAGAGGTGAGGATCGACCAGATGGCCAGCGTGTCCCGGGTCGTTTCACCGGCTTGAATGTTAAAGCCCTTCGCTTCCCCGAGGTAGAGCCCGCCCCGGCGCATCGCCTCCGTATCCTGAGGATCGCTTCCCGCTGATTCAATCGTGACCGTGGCGTCATAAGGCCCCCCGGCCTGAAGATCAACCTCCAGACGGAAGCGCCCTTCAGCATCAATCGGAGCAACACCCCGCGCCATCGTTCGCCCGGCGGTATTGAGCACGATCAGACGGATCGAATCAGGGGCGCCGAATCCGCGCGATTTTCCGGCGCCGACGGAATCGATAAAGTGCGGGATGAGCTGGAGACGGCCCCATCCCTCGGGCGCGACCGGCTCATCGGGCGCGCATGTCAAATTCAGAAGGATCCAGCCGGTGAGAAGAAGCAGGAATCCCATCCTCAGCATCTTTCCTGTTCTCATCGGCTCATCCCCCCCATCCGGTCCCAGGCGCGCCGCCGGGCCTGAAGAAGAGGGTTATCCCCATTCGCAGACCTGTGAGTTTACCCCCGTTATCCAAGGTTCCCCACGTCGGCTCACATTCGAGCGAGAGGGCCGTGGTGGCGTTGAACCGCCGGACCCACTCCAAGCTCAAGGCCCAAGAATAGCCGCCATTGCGGCCGGTGGGGGCATCGGGGCTGGATACCAGATCCAGATCGACCCGGCCGAGCCAGGTGTTGAAATCCCGCAGGAGACCCAGGTTCAAGACCCAGAGATTTCCGGCCTCTATGGGGAGAAGACCGCCGGGCAGGGGCTCACTTTCCGCCGCGGCGTAGGCCCGCATTCCCAATCCGCCGTAAATCCGGTTCCGCCGCCATGGGGATTCGCCCCGCACCGAGAGGTCCAGCCGGCCCTTTGTCGTGAGGATCGTCCGGTTGTTAAGCCGGACATGCCCGCCGGTTGTCCAGGAGAGATCGGTGCGAAGGTCGGCATCACCCGTCCGCATCTGAAATCCGCCTGCGAACCGGATGTCGCTCACCGGTTCAAAATCTCCATGGAAGCCGGACGCATACGCCCCCCGCCGGGTCATGAGGAGCCCGGCGGTCACCGCCCCCACCGGAAGAGCGTAACCATAGATCGTTCCCAGGCGCAGTTCGAGACCCTTCCCATAGACCGGCACATCCCATCGGAGAACCGGTTCGGCCAGCAGGGTCGCCAGAAGATTCTCCTCTGCGGTCAGGGCGGGAGAGTCCATGGGGGTGTCCAGACCACCGAAGAGATGGAGTCCCTCTGGACCGGGCTGCCAATCACATTCGAACCGGACAGAGGAGAGGCCGGAGAGATCGCCATCCGCCCTCTTGCTGAGCGAGGAGGAGGAGTAGGATGAGTTGATCCACGTTTCAAGCGTGGGGTGCGGCAGGAGATGGATCCAAAAGGGGATGAGATTTTGCCGAAGCTCGGCCTCCCCGTCACCACCCGCGAGATGCCATTGGCGGGTCTCATAAGAGAGGGCCGCTTCGGCCGGCATCGCCCGTGCGAGCGTGGGGCACAGAAGAAGGAGGATCAGAAAGAGATGCTTCATGGGATCTGTCCCTCCAGAAGGAAGCGGCCATCATCACCCAGAATTTGAGAGGGCGAGAAGATCTGCCCCGGGAGGGTGGGTGAGGTGGAGCCGGGTAAGCCGGGTGAGAGGGCGCACCGCGCCTGGCGCAGCGCTGAGTCAAGATGAACGTGGTAGCGCGCCAGATTGGAAAACAGCTCCTCTTCCCGGCTCTGGACCTGCGACAGGGGAAGAAGCCATCCCTCGGCGCGCGCGACAAACTCCCATCCCCAATCGCGGTCGCCATATTGCGAGGCGAGGACCGCATAAACCTGCGCGCTCTGGACCGGGTCCTGCCCATCCTCAATAGAAAGCGTCTGGCCCCAGGCCTCCCATGCACTCGCCTCATTGGGGAGGCTCGCTCCCCAAATCCAGTTTTTTGTGGGATCCGATCGGTCCGGCTGGACACCGAGGGCACTGAGAGCGGCCGCCCATTCCTGCTCCCACCGGCCTTCCCTGAGCCAGCCTTCATGCGGTCCGGCCACAACCTCACCCGACGTGGCATCGAGAAGGGCCAGGGACCAGCGGTACCCGCCCTCATCCAAAGCCCGCAGGGTCCCCTCTAGAACCCGCGTCGCACCGGCTCGTTTGGAGGCGGTGGTGATGGCTTCAGGGGTCCAATTCATCGTTTCCCGCGAGAGCCAGGAGCTCAGCGCTTTCTGCAAGGCGACGGCCGTGACCGCGTCGGGCCGGCCGGTCGTTTCCAGCCCCATATCGGTCTGGAACTGAATGAGCGCCTGTCGAAGCGCCTCCTCATCGACTTTTTGAGAGGGTTCAAGGTAGGTCGCGGTGGGATTTTGCACCGATCCCAAGACGGATAGGGTCGCCGCCGCGCCGGCCGGCGTATGGGTCGGAGGGATAACGCCGCGGTGCAGACTGAGAGCCCGCTTATAATTCACCAGTTGGCGGGGGCCGAGGATGACCGGATCGATCGATCCCCTGAGGTACCTCACCATGACATAAGAGAGAGCGCGCGCTACAAAGGTTGTCTGAGGGGAGCCATCGAGCGGTTTTAGGGGCACGACAGCCCAGATCGGCGCCTCCCCGGTCTTATTCTCGCCCATCCCCTGAAAATCGAGTCGCGCCCAGCGGGCGGCGCCCAACCGCCACCATGGTTCCTCCCAGCGCGAGATGAGGGCGCCCTGAACCTTCCAAGCTTCCCACCAGCGTCCCTGAGCCTCCAAAGACCGGGCATTGAGGTAAAGCCACCGGGAGGTGGGGTTTTGCGAAAGGGCCGTCGCCAAGGCCTGATCCGCCTCACTCCATTGCTCTTGCTGGATAAGGTCGCGAACATGATCCGGCGATACCTCCCGGGGCGCCAGCGGTCCCCAGGGAAAGGTCACGGCCAGGAAGAGAAGCAATAGGGCTCCCGTCATCGGGTATCCCCTCCTTCCCGCTCCATCAGACCGGGAGGTCCTGATAGACCCTCTCCAGATAACCCCCTCAGCCGCCGAAGGATTGGAAAGAGGCTCCATAGCAGGGTTGTTCGATCCAAGAGAGAGGGTTGCAGATCATGGAAAACGAAAAATCGCCGCAAGTGATCGATCTGAGTTTCGACCGCGACCGTGAAACCTGGTATGTGGATCTTCAATCGGATGGGCGCCTCGATCTGACCCGGGATTCCCTGTCGCATCTGGTTCGCCTTTATAACAAAATCCATAGGGGTGATCCCCTGTATCTGTTTGATCAGGAGCGGTTGAACCAATTCCACAACTACAATCAGAGACTATCGCGCACCGTTCGGGATCTCTACCATTTCATTGACAAAGATCGCGAAGACCGGCCCCTTCAAAGGATCCGGCGGTGGTCCGCCGCTTTGCTGAACCATTTCTTCCCCGGCCGTCCTGAGGACCGCTGAGCCCTTCTTCTGAGGCCGACACCCGCCGGGCTGAGACCATTGCCCCTCGGGTCAAGGCATCCGCTCAATCGGGATCCACCGACCCTTGAGGATCCACCATTCCCAGGCGTTGCTTCAATCCCCTTAAGGTCTTTGCCACCAGCTCCAGACGGCGGCCCAGGCCCAGCATATAAACGGCGATGGCGGCCCAGAAGAGCGTATAAGCCAGCGCCAGATAGTGGAACTTCGTCATCGCCGCTGCTCCTCTATCAAATCTCTTGATGCTTCCACCAGATCCTCCGTTTCGATCCGCATGATCTCCAGAAGAAACCTTTTAACAAAAAGTGACAGGAAGAGGCAAAGCATCGCAACCGTGCAGACCTGAAGGCTCAGAGACATTGCCGGATGCATTTTCTCAGCCTGCGCAATGAACAGCTTCGGATGCTGTGTCGTCCACCAAAAAACGGAAAAATAGACAATGGGAACGTTTAGGGCGCCCATAATCCCCAAAACGGCGGCATAGCGCCTCATCCTCAGGTCGTCGGCCATGAGGGAACGGAGGATGAGATAAGCGCCGTAAATCAGCCACAAAACCAATGTTGATGAAAGCCTCGCATCCCAAGTCCACCAGGCGCCCCAAGCCGAACGGGCCCAAACCGGGCCTGTGAGAAGAACGAGCGTGGTAAAGAGCCAACCCACCTCCGCCCCCGCGAGGGCCATGGCATCGTACCGCCTCCGGCCCTTCGCCACATACAAAATGCTGCAGACGAGAACAAGCATGAAGCCGAGGAAGCCCATCATGGCGGCGGGAACATGAAAGTAGAAGATCCGCTGCACCTCTTTCATCGTCTTCTCGGCGGGGGCGTAGAGCAAGGCCATATAGAGCGCCACCGGAATCAGGACGATAGCCAGCGCATCCAATACGCGGGAGAGTCTCATCGCTTTGCCGCTAGAGTTCATGCGGGGTCTCCCGGGGCGGATTGTACATATCACTCCTCAAAAACGTACTCGAAAAGAATCAGTCCCAATACGAAAAATATCAGATCGTAGAGCCCCATGAGGCAAAGCCAACCCGAGGCTGAGGCCAGCGGACGGCCGTCAAGGACGAGCGCCATCGAACGGACCGCCGCCAGCAAGAGGGGGATCCACAGCGGATAGAGCATGATGGGGAGCAGAACATCGCGCGCCCTCGATGACCCCGCGATGGCCGATAGAAGCGTCCCTGCTGCGGCAAAGCCGGCCGTCCCGAGGAGGTTGATCAGAAGGATCGGCCCCAAATGCGGCAGCAGGCTGACCTGGAGAAAAATAGAGAAGACGGGGAGGGTGATCAATTCCACGGCCAGCATCAGGATGAGTTGGACCACACACTTGGCGATAAAGACTGAGCTCCGATCCACGGGGCAAAGCATCAACCCGGTTAGGCACCCGTTGTCCCGCTCCCGGCCAAAACTCCGGTTAAGACCCAGCACACCGGCGAAGCTGAAGGCGATCCATAGCATCCCCGGCGCCATGAAAGGCTGCACGGGGCGCGCTCCCATTGCAAATCCGAACAGCACAACGATGAGAATCGAGAAGAAACCGGTACTCTGCAAGGCTTCCCGCGTCCGGATTTCCATGAGAAGTTCTCTGCGGATCAACGCCGCCGTGGCGCGCCCATATCGCTCCAGCCCGCCGCTCATAACGGCCCATCCGACACGGCCAACCGATAGAAGGCGATGAGATCCTCAAGCTTCCCCCCGGGCTCGATGGCGCGTTCGGCTCGCACCCGGCCGCGGTGAAGAAGGATCACGCGATCGACAAGATCGGGTATCCGGTGCCATTCGTGGGTCGCGAGAAGAAGGGTCCCGCCCCCCTCTTGAAATCGCTTGAGAAGTCGCCCCAGACCCTCCGCCGCTTCCGGATCGAGCCCGGTGTGGGGTTCATCCAGAAGTAGAAGGTCGGGTTCGTGCAGGAGCGCCCGGGCCAGACTCAGCCGTTGGACCATGCCTCTGGAATAGGTGCGGACCGGGAGTTCTCCCGCCCATTCCAGACCGATCTCGCGCAACAGCCGGTCGATTCGGGCCCCGGCATCAGGGAGGTCATAGAGCTCTGCTGTGAACCGAAGATTCTCGCGGGCGGAAAGAGGGTCGTAGAGCATTGAATCATGAGAGAGATAACCCAGGCGCCGGCGGAAATGGGGATTTCGTCTTTGATCGCATCCATCGACGGCGATCCGTCCCGCGGTGGGCCGGATCAGACCGGCCAGGATGCGCAGGAGGGTCGACTTGCCGGCCCCGTTGGGACCCACGACCCCGACCGCCTCTCCCGGCCGAATGTGAAAAGTCACATCGGTCAGAACAGGGAGGGGCCCGTATCGTTTACAAACGCCCTCCAGACGCAGACGCATGGCGGCCGATGAGGCATCCGATGACTCGATCATGACGGACTTCATGAACCCCGTTTCCCCTGCGATGCAGGGAATGATTCTTCTCTTCTCCGCGCGAAAGGGGTCATGGCAAAGACAGCGCCGATCCCCATGACCAGACTCCCGATCCAAAAGAACGACACCAGCGGATTCAGAAAAACGCGAACAGAGACTTTACTCCCCTCAGATCCGGCGAAAACGGCATAGATGTCTTCTCTCAGGCGGGAATAGATCGCCACTTCAGATGTCTGTTGTTCACTCTTTTTATACCAATTCTTTTGAGGAAAGAGAATGGCGAGATCTTTGCCGTGCCGGCTTAATAAAAGATTGATCCCAACCTGCTCGACACGACCCAGGCTGTTCTTCTCCATGCCCAGGTAGGTCAATGTATAAGAGCCCAGAGTCGTCGTTTCACCGGGAAGCAGAAAGGCGTCCTTCTCAACTTTGAAAGCATTCCCTGAAAAGCCCAGGAAGACCAGCGCGACGCCGAAGTGTACAATACGTCCTCCATACCGCCTTCTATTGGCGGCAAAGAGCCTCAACAAGGCGACCGGCGCCGATTCCCGCGAACCGCGGCGGCGGTCTCTGGCTCCCCGGAAAATCGACTGAAGCACCGTCATCAAAACAAAGACGCAGAGAGCCTGCGCGGTCAGAGCCCACCCGGAACTGCCGGAGACCGCGGCAACCATGGCGCTCATCCCGGCGGCGAGGACAGGCAGGGCGGCGCCCCGGAGAAGATCGACGAGTCGTGTATTTTGCCCTGGCAGAAACGGCCCGACCCCCGTCATGAAGAGAAGGATGAGTCCCAAGGGGGTCATCATCCGGTTGAAATAAGGCGGCCCCACGGAAATCGACCGGCCGCCGAGCCTCTCCGTGATCATGGGTGATACTGTTCCCCACAGCACGGCAAACGCGGCGAGGAGCAGGACGACATTGGTCAGTAGAAAAAAGGCTTCGCGCGAGAGCAGGTTTTCTATCTGGTGGTCGCTGCGGAGTTTCGATAAGCGCACAAACAGGAGCACGATCGAGAAAATGATAAAGACCACCAGAAACCCCAGAAGGAAATAGCCGATATTCGAGCGGGCGAAGGCATGCACAGACTGGATCACCCCGGACCGCGTAATAAAGGCGCCGAGTATGGTGAGCAGAAACATGGTCATGGCAAGCACTATATTCCAGATCTTTAACATTCCCCGCTGTTCCTGCGCCATGATGGAATGCAGGTAGGCCGTCCCTACAAGCCAGGGAAGCAGCGAGGCGTTTTCGACGGGATCCCAGGCCCAATAGCCGCCCCAGCCGAGTTCCGCATAAGCCCAGCGCCCGCCGATGACGTTTCCAGCGCCGAGAAAGATCCAAGCCAGGAGAGCCCAAAAACGGCTTTTACGAATCCATTCGTCATCCAAGCGCCCGGAGATCAGAGCGCCGACGGCCATCGCATAGGGCACGGCCATGCCGACACAGCCGATATAGAGGCTCGGCGGGTGGATCATCATGGAGGGATGCTGAAGCAGGGGATTCAAACCATGCCCATCGGGCGGAACAAAGCCTGGAATACGCGCGAAAGGATTGGAGACAAAGAGGACAAGACCCAGGAAAAAGACCAGGATCATCAGCAGCGTCGATAGGACGGGAGCGAACCAATCCAGCGGATCCCGCCGATGGCGGATGACCGCACCAACGGTGAAGAACCCCAACAACAGCGCCCAGAAAAGAAGAGAACCCTCCTGTCCGCCCCAGAGGGCGCCGATTTTGTAGAAGAGGGACAAGTCACGATCACTATGGCTGTAGACGTAAGCCCATCGGTAGTCGCCGGCGATGAAAGCCGAAATCAATCCGGCCGCAGAAAGTGTGGTAAAGAATGACGCGGCGGCGGCGCCCCGGCGCGCCCATTCGAGAAGCGCGGGCGCTTTGCGAAGCCCCGCGGCCGCAGAGAGAAGGAATGCTATAGATCCCGCGGCAAAAGCGGCATACAGAGCCCACGATCCCAGCTGCGTCATTCCTGATGACCTCTTGCCGGTTCCTTAGGACTGGATTCTCGACTCAACGGGACTCCGGCGCCGGCGGATGGTCCCCCCCCCGGTTCTCCAAGGCTTCTGGATCCATCTCATATTTGCTGGGACATTTGGCCATAAGAAAATCCGCTACGAATCCGCCATCCGGCAGATAACGCCCTTCCACCGTGACCTCGCCCATATCCCCAAAGGTGTCGGGAACGATGCCGCGGTAAATAACGGGCAGGGTGGATTTGCCGTCGGTCATTTCAAACTTGAGAAAGTTATCGGCAGGCCGTTGTACAATACTGCCGGACACAATCCGGCCCTCAACTCGAAGTCCATCGACGGGGTCCTTATGATTGCGGCCGACAACCTCGTCCACCGTGAGGCTGTAGATCATCGTTCCTTTCAGACCCTGGCCGACCAGGAGCGCAAAGCCACATCCGAGGATGGCGACCGCGATCGATATCCGGACGCGGCGGTTCACTTTCCAGCCCTCGCCTTCAGCTCATCGATAACCGAGCAGGGAACCCGTATCGATCCCACCGGGCCGCTTTGATTCCAGGATGCTCTGTGAAAATCGCTGCCACCCGTCGCGATCAATCCCTTCCGGGCGGCCAGCGCCGCAAAAGCATGAATCTGTTCCTCGGTATGTGAGGGATGGTAAACCTCTATCCCGGTCAGCCCGAGCGGTTCCATGATGGGCAGAACCTTGTCCAGATTATAAAAACCAGGATGAGCCAAGACGGCGCACCCGCCCGAATCGATGATAACCGACATCGCCTCTTCGAGGGTGGCTGTTTCCTTCGGGATGTTCACCGGAGCATCCGTTCCAAGATATTTTGTAAAGGCTTCTTGAAATGATGAAACCTGCCTTCTTTTTAGAAGAGCCTGGGCTACATGGGGGCGGCCGATCGACGAGGTTTCGGGGGCCAAGGAGAAAACCGATTCTACGGTGATCGAGACGCCGAGCTCTTGCAGCCGGCCGACAATCTTTTCTATTCGATGCCGCCGGCGGATTTCCATCTCCTTCAGATAATCGGACAACTGCTCATGGTCGGGATCGATGTAGTAGGCCAGTATGTGCAAATCCCGGCCTTCGAAATTGACGCTCAACTCGACGGCGGGCACGAATCTCAGACCGTGGGCTTCTGCGATCGAGCGCGTTTGCGGCAGGCCCTTCACCGTATCGTGATCCGTCAACGCCACCGCTTCCAACCCCGCTGAGACGCAGGCCAGCACCAATTCCCGTGGTGAAAGCCATCCGTCGGAATAATAAGTATGAAGATGCAGGTCCGCTCCTGCTCGATGACTGCAGGTCACAATGTTCAAGCCTTTTCTCGCGAAGGAGAAGCCGGGGCGTCAGCTCAAGGTCGCCGCCCCCCCGGCCTCCTCCGGAACGGTGTCTTTTCTCTTCGGTGCGGCCGACCGGCCGCCGTTTTCATCTTTGATGCACAGCCGTACGCGGTCGACCCCTGAAATATCTTGAAGGGTTTGTAAAAGCTCCGGTTCCGGCCGAATGGACAAAGACCGGAGACGGATCAGAATCTGATGGCCGTCGCCCTGGTCGACGCGCAGAAAGACGGGAACGGGGCCAGGGTATTGCACCATGGCCCTCCTGAGCTCCTGCAGATCTCCCTCTTCCATCTCTGGATGCACCGCCAGATGGAGCGAAAGCGAATCACTCGAGAATATCTCTTCGAGCGGACTCAGCTCATCAATCGTGATGCGAAGCTCGGCCTCCTCTTCACTTCTGACTTTCCCTCTGATATGTATAGGACGGTCCGAAACGAGATATTCTCCCCAATCTTTATAGGCGTTGGCAAAGCATTGGCACTCGCATGTGCCGCTTCCGTCATCAATCTGAAAGAAGGCGATGGGTTGCCCTTTCTTGTCAATGCGATGTTGAATACCGGTCGCTATACCGCTGATTGTAACCTTCCGGCCCTGGGGCAAACCCTGCATTTGTGAAATCTGCTGAACACCCAGGGCACGGGTCAGATCCCCGAAGGCGTCGAGTGGGTGTCCGGTCAAATAAAAGCCGAGGACCTCTCTTTCACGCCGCAATTTCTCTTCCGGCGACCAATCCTCGACATCGGGCAGGGAAGGCACCCGGCCGCCCACGGCATTTCCATCTCCGAAGAGCGAGCTTTGACCGACTATCCTGTCCTTTCTGAGCCGCGCACCCCATTCCATGGCGATCGGCAGGCCCGCCATGAGTTGCGCCCGATTCGGGGATAGCGCATCCAGACCACCGGCTTGGATGAGACTCTCCATCGCCTTTTTGTTCAAGACGCCGGGATCGACATGTTCGATAAGATGGAAGAGGGATTGGAAGGCCCCTTCCCTCTCACGGGTATGGAGGATCCCTTCCACGGCCCCGTGCCCGACCCCCTTGACCGCTTCCAGACCGAACCAGATCGTTTCCCCCTCCACATGGAACCCCGACCGGCTTTTATGCAGATCGGGGGGACGCACCGTAATCCCCTGCCGGCGGCAATCGGCCAGAAGGATCTTGAGGCGGTCGGAGTTTGACATTTCGCTGGTCATACTGGCCGCCATGAACTCCACCGGATAATGGGCCTTGAGATAGGCGGTTTGGTAGGCGACGAGGGCATACCCGGCGGAGTGGCTCCGGTTAAATCCATACCCGGCGAAATGCGCCATCTGCTCGAAAATTCTTGTGGCCGTGCTGCTGGAGGTTTTTCTTTCAACCGCCTTTTCGACGAAGAAAGCCTTCTGCTCCTCCATGATCTCTTCTTTTTTCTTCGCCATACCGCGGCGGAGCAAATCCGATTCGCCGAGAGAATATCCGGCCAATTCCGATGCGATGCGCATCACCTGTTCCTGGAAGACAATGACGCCGTACGTATCCTTGAGTATCGCCTCCAGTTTGGGATGCTCATACCGGATCTCCTTGCGACCCCGCTTACGCTGAATGAAATCATCGACCATGCCGGAACGAAGAGGGCCGGGCCGGTAGAGGCCGTTCATGGCGATGAGATCTTCCAGGACCTCGGGTTTTAGTTTCCGAAGATTTTCCACCATGCCGGCCGATTCAAATTGAAAAACACCGACGGTATCACCACGTCCCATCAGTTGAAAAACAGCCGGATCCTCAAGAGGGATCCCGTCGATATCAATATCGACGCCCTGATTGTTTCTGATCAGTTCCAGGGCATCCTTGATCACCGTCAAGGTTCGCAGACCCAGCAGATCGATCTTGAGCAGACCGATCCGCTCCGAGGCGCTCATATCAAATTGCGTCGTGACTTCAGCCTCATTCGTTTTGTATAAGGGCACGGTCTCCAACAGGGGTTTGGGGGAAATCACGATCCCGGCTGCATGGGTCGACGCATGCCGGTTGGTGCCTTCCAGCACCCGGGCGATTCGCATGAGCCGGCCCAGCTGGGGATCCGCTTGAGTCGCCTGCGGCAGTTCCGGATTCTGTTCAAAGGCTTTTTCCAATGTCATACCGGGCTCGGCCGGTATCATTTTGGCGAGTTTGTCGACATCGCCGTAGGGGAAACCCAGCACGCGTCCCACATCTCGAATGACAGCCCGGGCCGCCATCGTCCCGAAAGTGATGATCTGGCTGACATTTTTCTCTCCATATCGTTCGACAACATAGCGGATGATGCGCGGCCGGTCCTTGTCGGCGAAATCAATATCGATATCAGGCATCGTGACCCGCTGAGGATTGAGAAAACGCTCGAATATCAGTCCATACTTGAGCGGATCGATATTGGTAATCCTTAAAGTATAAGCCACCAGTGATCCGGCCGCGGAGCCCCGCCCGGGGCCGACGGGGATTCCCTCCCGGCGCGCAAAAGCGATGAAATCATGAACGATGAGGAAGTAACCGGCGTAATCCATCTCCCGGATGACACGGAGCTCGTATTCCAAGCGCTCGAGCACCTCGCCCTCGCAAGCGCCGAAGCGCTCTACCGCCCCCTCGCGGCATAGGTGCGCAAGATACTCCTCCAGATTTTTGAATCCCTCCGGACAGGGGAAATGGGGCAGCTTCAAACGACCGAGTTCCAATTCCAGTGAACAGGATTCCGCGATCCGAAGCGTATTCTCCAAGGCATCGGGGTACGCGCTGAAAAGCTCCTGCATCTCCAGAGGCGATTTGAAATACATCTCGCTGGTTTGAAAGCGGAGGGTCCGGCGCGGGTCATCCAGCGTTTTCCCTGTCTGGATACACAGCAGGACATCATGGGCTTCAGCGTGATCCCGATCCAGATAATGACAATCGTTGGACGCGACCAGGGGAATCTTTAATCGGCGCCCCAGCTCAACCAGCAACGGAATGACCTCTTTTTGCTGCGCCATCCCATGATCCATGAGTTCGAGATAAAAACGGCCGTCAAAGAGTTCGCGATACTCCAGGGCCCGTTGCTCGGCCTCCTCGAGGCGGCCCATCCTGAGCAGAGTATTGACGTCGCCGGCAAGACATCCGCCCAGGGCCACCAAACCCTCCGCATGGGATTTGAGAAGCTCCCGATCGATCCGGGGCTTATAGTAGAAACCCTCAAGGTACGAGAGGCTCGACAGGCACATGAGGTTTTTGTAGCCGGTTTCATTCTGAGCCAGCAGGACAAGGTGACTCGGCCGGCTGCGGCGCGTCTCACTCCGGTCAAAACGTGATCCCGGAGCAACATAGGCTTCCATTCCGATAATCGGCTGGATCCCGTTTTTACACGCCTCTTCATAGAATGAAACCGCACCAAACAAGTTTCCATGATCCGTCATCGCTATCGAGGGCATTCCGAATTCTTTGGCCCTTTGAATGAGATCGGGGATTTTGCTCACCCCGTCCAAGAGGCTGTACATCGTGTGATTGTGCAGATGAACAAATGGTGAAGCCGCCACTTCGGCCCCCCTATCCTTTGTTGCCGGGATAAATCGATTCGGATGTTGTCGGGAGCTCACCGGATCCGCCGTGGCCACCCTCCCCGAGTTTATTGAGGAACGCCACACGATACCAGAGGAAGAGCAGGGTCACAAGAAGCGAAGATCCCACCCCACCCATCCGGCTTCCCCTTCCTGCCTCCGGGTCCCCGGCCTCCATGTCGAACCATCTGTAAAGCAGACACCCTATCTTATTATTAATATTCATGTTACTGGACTTGTTGACAGGCATCTCTCCAGGTCCCTAAACTGCAAAAGATCCTTGACCACAGTGCTAAGGGGGTAATCCCAATGTCCAATAATACCCGGGTGGCAACCCTGGCCCTCATACTGATATTTTTCATCGGGACTCTTCCCCTCGATCTCTTCGCGGCGCGGGCGGAAGAGCCGATGCTGACCATCACAAAAAATACTCTCTACGGAGCGCTGACCGGTTTGGTCTTGGGCGGAACCCTCACGTTGGTGGTCGATGAGGAGAAGCGGGATGACGTGGTCCGATGGGGTGTTGTTATCGGGACCTTCGGCGGATTTGGATTTGGGCTCTACACGGCAAGCCGCGGCGGCGAAGATTATCTGAGCCGCTGGAATCCACAGGAAACGGCGGACGTTTGTACAATACCCGGACCTCTGGCCCTGAGGCTCGATCCGCCCTTGGCTCGATGGACCGGCGCTTCAAACGAATCAACATCCGGAGTTCCAACTTCGGTCTCTGGTAGGAGGATGTGAAATGGCGAAAGCGCGCAAAGCCTCTAAGGCAACCTCCACGGACAAGAGCAAAGCAAAGAAAGCGCCTGCGAAAAAAAACGTTTCTGCGGAGAAGGTGATCCCAATGAAAAAAAAGGCCAAGGCCGCTCCTCCACCCAAGATAAAAAAAGGGGCATCGATGGACGGGAGTCAGCCGACGGTTGATCAATTGAGAGACAAACTCAGGTCGATCGAAGAGGATCACACCCGCCAGGCGGCGGAAACGGAACGCCTCCGGCAGAAAGGGGAACAACTCCTGCATCAATTGGAGGCGGCGCGGGAGACCATCTCCAACCTAAGGGGGCAATTGCACTCCGGCTCCACCACCGACGAATTGGATCTGGAACCGGTTCTCGAGGAAGATGATCTCTTGGATGCCGATGATCCCACCTACGATTTTGACAGCGTCGGTGAAGATTTGCATCTGCTGGAATCACGCCGGCGCGAACTGGACCAAGCCCGACTTGAACAGGAGCTGGAGCAGGAAGGGCAGACATTCTGGAATATCTGCCCCAAATGCGGTGAAGGCCTCGAGGAGTTTGAGTTCGGCGGCATCAAAGCCGATCGGTGCGAGACTTGCGGCGCGACTCTTTTCGAGCGCAGTGAGATTGAGCTGCTGCTCTCTGTTCGGCCGGCCGGAGAGATCCTGAACCGGCTGCAGATGCTGGCCCGTACCTAACCGAACTGTTTTCACAATACCCCTTAGGGCTTTCCATAGCTGGATTTGATGCGTCCCCAGGTAGAGGGTTTGACGGGTGTTATTTGCACATTCCAGGTATACGCGTCGGTACTCCAAACAACCGTTTCGGCTGAGCCCGCGGCAAGGAAATAGCTTCCGGTATGGGTGACAGATCTGAGATCCGCATGGGTGTATGAATTTTGAGCTTCCCAGTCCAGCCCCCCATTGATAGAGATCCAAATCGCGCCGGATGATCCGACGGCGACAAGGGGAGACGTCAATCCCGATTCAACGATATCGTATAGAACCGTGCTGGAATCAGGTGTCGCGACGCGGACCCAATCGGTCCCCGCTCCGGTCGCGCGCAGAATAACGCCCCCCTCGCCCACGGCGATATAATTCCCCAGCCATTCCCTGGCGACGCCATAGAGGTCTGTCGCCACAGGAGAGGCTACCAGCGTCCAAGCCGTGCCGTCCCGGCTCCCCTTGAGGATCGTGCCGTTTTCCCCAACAGCAACAGCATTGAGCGTCCCCTGGGCCAGATCCCATAAAGTCTCCGTGACCGGCGTCGCTTCTTGAACCCATCCCCCCAATTCCCGGGAAGTGGTTCTGACGATGGAGCCATTCACTCCCACCGCGCCGGCGCGCGTCACCGAGCTGGTAAACTCAATCACTCCACGCAAATCAGCCGACAGAAGCATGGGGCGGGTCGACCAGGCATTCCCCGTTGATGTATTCGAGATCAAAAGCGAATCGCCGGATCCCACGGCGATGTAGAGACTCACATCATCGATCCATGCCACATCCCATAGATCTTCACTCTCAAGAGACGTCGCCGCCTCGGAGTAGACCGTGTGAGGCGGAGGACTGAAGAGAATTTTTGGTCCTTCACCCACGACGACGGCGCCGCCGGCAAAACCCGCAACCCCGTTGAGTGTGCCCGCGGAGAGGCCGGTTGAAATAAAAAGAGTAAGGGTTACGGATCCGATCAATCCCAGCTCAACCCGTCCCCTGGATCCCGTTGACCGGTGAACGGATAGTGATTTCATTATTCCTCCTCTTCCTGCTGCGATGGCAGGACCATTTTAACAGAACGGAGGCCGAATCGATAGACATCCATGACTTCGAACTGAATATCTCGAAATGAAAAAACTTCACCCACCTTCGGTATCCGTCCGAATCGTTTGAGGACAAACCCACCAATGGTATCATACCGCTCTTTCGGTAACTGCAATTCCAGTTCTTCGTTTATGTCATCGATATCCGTGAGACCGTCGACAATCCAGGTGCGCGGGGCGATACGCCGGATCCGGCGCACTTCCGCCTCATGTTCATCCATCATCTCGCCCATGATCTCTTCAACAATATCCTCAATCGTGACGATCCCGACGCATGAGCCGAATTCATTGATGACGACGACCATGGGATTCCGGGTTCTTTGCATTTCCAGCAACAGCGACTGGATCGGTTTTGTTTCAGGAACAATCAGGATAGGCCGCATATATTCCTGAACCGAATCGCCTCCCATGGGCTGATAGAGCAGATCGAATATGTTGACGACGCCGACCATTTGATCGATCCGCTGTTCATAGACCGGCATGCGGGTGTACCCGTTGCGGCGCACCTGCTGGCGCCAGGTATCCAGCCCGGAACCACGCTCGAGGGCGACAATCTGTCGGATCGGGATCATCACCTCGCGCGCCACCGTGTCGCTGAAATCGAGGATTGAATGCAGCATCTTTTGTTCGCGCTGCATCGGACCCGCCCCTTCCCGAGCCTCGCGAAGAAGTTTTTTCAACTCCTCCCGGGATAGAACCGAACGGCGTTCAGACCCCTTGATCAGTTTCAAAATTCCATCCACATAGAGTGAAAGCCCCCGAGTGAGAGGGAGAAAAAAGAGATAGATCAGATCCAGGGCCCGGGAGGAGGAGATAAGGAGGCGATCGGGTCTCTGGCGGGCATAGACCTTCGGGACGATCTCGGCGATGACGAGAAGCAGGCTTGTCATACCCAGCGTCGTGACGGCGGTCGAAACCCAACCGGGTCCGAGGGCTCGCTCGACCAGAAATGTCGCCACGACGGCGGCGGTGATGCTGCAGACATTCAACCCCACTAGATTCGTCGCCAGCCGTTCATTTCTGTGAACCAGAATATTCACCGCTCTCCCCGCCGCTCCGCTGCCGCCGTGGTGCTGCCGCCGTAGGACGAACCGGTTGGCCGAAAGAATCGCCATTTCGGTCGCGGAGAAGAAGGCGCTGGCGGCGATCGCCAGGACCAAATAGAGAATAGCGAAGATCACGGAAAAGCTCATGAGGATCCCTCCTCATCCTGAACCGCAACCTCTCCGGTGCCTGGGATCACGAGCCGTACTTTTTGTACCCGGTGACGCCTGACTTCCAAAATGTGAAAAATCATCGACTCATACTTTATGCAGCTTCTCTGGTGGGGAATCCCTCCCTCGAGCTCGCAAAGAAAACCATTGAGAGTGACCGACTCGTTGATGGGGAGGTCGAGCCCCAGGGTTTCATTAATATCCTCCAGACCCGCGCCGCCACGGATGAGATAAACGCCCTCACTCTCCTCCACAATATCGGGGTCCGCCTTCTCATATTCGTCATAGATCTCCCCGACAATTTCCTCGATCAGATCCTCCCGTGTAATGAGCCCCATCGTTTCCCCGAATTCATTGACCACAATCACCATGCCCTTGCGGGATCGCTGGATCTCCCGGAATATCCGGTTGATCTGGGTCGTTTCCGGATAGAAAGAGACGGGCCGGAGCAATCGCTCCAGAGGACGATCCGGGTAGAGGAGAAACTCCTTCACATGCAAAAAGCCGAGGATGTGATCGACATCCTCATGATAAATCGGGATACGGGAATGTCTCGACTTCCGGACCCACTCGGTCAGCTGGCCACGCTCCATATCATCCGGGGCGCAGATCATGTCGATCCGTGGTGTCATCACCTCCTCAGCCGCCGTTCCCGAAAAACCGAGGATATTCTGAACCAGGCGGCTTTCCTGGTCGGTGATTTCCTCACCTGATTCAACCTCGCGAAAGACCTCGCGGACCTCTTTCGGCCCCGCCGCCTTTTCGTTGTGGCGGAGCTCTCCATGGATCCCGAGCAGCCGTAGAAGTCCTCTGGATGTTCCCAGAAAAACAGCGGTCAGCGGATTGAGGATGATGGCCGCGATCCGCAGAGGTATGGCCGATAGGCGTGAAGCCCTGAGAGGGAAGTTGACGGCGATGGTTTTGGGGCTCACCTCCCCGAAGACCAGCACGAGGAATGAGAGGACGACGATCGACCACTCCACCCCGCTTCTTTTGCCGAGGAGCTTAATAAAGAAAGCCGTTCCTACAACAGAAAATGCAACATTGACTATCGTGTTCCCGACGAGCAGCGTCGTCAGGAGCTCACTCGGTTTTTGTAAAAGAGCCCGGGCCCAGCGGGAAGAGATGCCCTTTTCACCGCGGAGTCTGCGGGATTGAATCGAATCTAATGTAAAAAGACCCGCTTCCGCTCCGGAAAAGAAGGCGGATCCCAATAACATAAAAACCATAAAAATCAACTGGCCTGACACGAGTCTGCTGAATCCTCCTCAATCCCACTCATCTCCGCCAGAATACCGGCGAAAAGAGAACAAGTATTGTATAAATTTCGAGCCTTCCCAAGAGCATGCAAACGGTCAATAGGATCTTCCCTAATGCCGGCAACGCCGAATAGGTTTCCGAAGCCCCGACGCTGCCCAATCCCGGGCCGACATTGCCAAGGTTGGCCGCCACCGCTGAGAAGCTGCTGATGAGATCCAATCCCATGACGGCAAGGATTAAAGATGATATCAGGAAAATTCCGAGAAAGAGAACGAAGAACGCCAAAATCTCGTTGACGATCTCATCATTCAGAACCTGGTTCCCAAGTCTCATCGATGTCACCGCATGGGGGCGGAAGATCTTATGAACCGCCGCCCAGCCGAACTTTATCAGAACGACAACCCTCATGACCTTCATCGCCCCCGCCGTCGATCCGGAACACCCTCCAATAAACATCAGGGTGAATAAGATCATCTTTGCAAAGGAGGACCATTGATCGAAATCGGTGGTGACAAACCCCGTCGTCGTGGCGATGGAGACGACCTGAAAAACTGATTCCCGGATACCCCGCCCTATCGAGAGACCCTGGTGGCCGAAGATCAGATCCAGCGCTATGAGGGCGCTGACCAGGCCCAGCATACCGACATAGGCTCTCCATTCCCGATCACCGAACAGGACGCCGGGCTGACGCCGGACGAACGGGCGGTAGAGAGCGAAGTTTGTCCCCGCCAGGACCATAAAGACAATGATGATCGCCTCTATCCAAACGCTATGAAAATCGCCGACGGAGGCCTGGCGTGTTGAAAATCCGCCGGTCGCCATTGTCCCAAAGGTATGGCAGCACGATTCCAACCAGTTCATCCCGGCAATCCGGAGGAGAAGAATCTCCACCGCGGTCAGCAGGGAATAGGCAAGATATAAAAAACGGGCTGTATCCTTGACCCGCGGGGTTACGGCATCCTTGACCGCTCCAGGTATCTCGGATCGGAAAAGATAACGCGCCCCGACCCCGAGATGGGGCAAGACGGCGATGAAGAGAACGATGATCCCCATGCCGCCGAGCCAATGGGTGAAATCACGCCAAAAGAGAATAGACCGGGGCAAACTCTCCACATTGTCCAATATGGAAGATCCGGTCGTTGTAAAACCGCTCATCGTTTCAAAGACAGCATTGATCGGATCGTGAATCGCTCCTGAGAGGATGTAGGGCAGGGCTCCCACCAGCGCCGCCAGAATCCACCCGAGACCCACGACGGCGAATCCTTCTTTCCTATGAAGACCGTCGTGTTCCCGATGTCCCGCAAAAAATAGGGTCCCCCCGAAGAGCAAACAAAATCCGATAGAGATCACAAGCCCATAGATGGCTCGATCCTCATGCAGACCTATCGCCCAAGCGAGCGGCAGAATCATGGTGGCGCCGAGGAAGACGCAGAGCGCTCCCAAAAAGCGGATAACCGATGTGTAATTCATGCTAGAAAAGTTTTTTCGAGGGCTTCGACATTTGCCTCAAAAGCAAAGACAAGGAGTGTCTGCCCCTTATTGATGGTGTCCGTTCCCCGTGGAATAGTAACTTTATCCTCTTCCACAAGAGCAGCGACGATGGTCCCCGCCGGCAACTGGAGATTCCGAATCGGCTGCCCCACGGCGGAGGATTCGGGATGAACCTTAACCTCATAAAGCCCGGCTCCGCCACCATGGAGCTGTGCCAGCGGTACCAGTTGATCGCGGGTGACATGACGGATGATCGTTTGCGCGGTCAGGATTCGCGGGGAGATCGCCTCATCGATATCAAGACGCTCCACGATCGGCATATAATCAGGCCGGTGAGTCAGCACAACGACCTTTGGCACGCCCAGTTCCTTGCAGAGAATCCCGGCGAGGAGATTCACCTCATCCTGCTTTGATAGAGCGGCGAAGAAATCAATCGATTCCACCCTCTCCGAGCGTAGGAGGCTCAAATCCGTACCATCCCCATGCAGGACGGTGGTTTGTCGCAGCAACCGCGACAGCTCGCGGCAGCGCTCTTCATCCCTCTCGATGAGGCGGACTTCGCACCCCTGTTCCTCGAGCATTTGGGCCACCATGAGTCCGACCTCACCACCTCCGACCAGAACAACCTTCCGGCGCCTGGATTGAGATCCGCCCACCGTCTTATCGAACTCCGCCATCGAATCTTTGCGGCCGACGACCATGACCTCATCCCCAACCCGGATCCGTTCCGTCCCTCCGGGAATGATGACATTGTGATCCCGGTTTATCGCTGTAATCAATAAATCCACCGGGATTTGAAGATCTTTGATCTTCTTCCCGCTGATGGGTGATTCCGGGAGAATGCGGATCTGGCGGACCTGCAGCTCACCCTCAACCAGGTGTTCAATCGCTACCATTCCTGGAGATTTGAGTGACTTTGTGATCTCCAAAGCCGTCAATATCTCGGGGCTTACCACCAGATCGATCCCCATAAGATTGCGGTAAAAGGCGCGGGTTCCCTCGAGGTAGATCGGGTCCCCGACGCGGGCCACGGTGCTTCTCGCGCCCAGTTCCTTGGCGCCCAAACAGGCTAACATATTGATTTCGTCTGAGTTAGTAACTGCTACAAAGAGGTCGCTTCCACCCGCCCCGATCTTGCGCAGCGCGGTCACACCAGCCCCGTGGCCTACAAAAGTCTCTACATCGAGAGCCTCCTGGAACCGGACCAGGGCCTCGGACTTCATATCGACAACGGTGATCTCATGTGAACGGCGGGACAAGACTGAGGCCAAATGGAATCCTACCTCGCCTCCCCCGACAACGATAACCTTCATAGAATAAGATTCCTTCCTTCTCTGCCCTGGGCCAGTCTAGGGGGGGGCGAGGCAAGGGGTCAAGATAGGCTCCATCCCACCCCAAAGAATCTTGGTGATGACTTGTAGCCCTGCCCCATGACGTGCTAGTCTCTGCATTTGTGCTCATCGAGATTACCCTGTGCAATCAGGGCGTTGGGGAGGTATCTGTATTATGGGGACAATGTCCGCACTTCGGAACAATACGAAGCCAATTATTTGGTTTACGGCCGTCGCATTTGTCATCGGTTTCATTCTCATTATGGGATCCGATATCTTTTCGGGACCCAGCGGTAACCGGACGGCACTCTTTATGGCGAAGGTCAATGGCGATCCCATTACGATTGAAGCATGGGAACAGGCTTTGCAGGAAGCCCGGACGAACTACCGGGATCAGAGGGGCACCAATCCTGACTCCGGTGACGAACTCCGCCTTCGAAATCAAACCTGGGAAGGTTTGATCCAAGATCTTCTCGTCCGCCAGGAAGCGGCTCGGATGAAGATCAAGGTCTCAGATAGTGAACTCGCCTATGCCATCCGAAACCAACCCCTTCCCGATTTCTTTCAGCATCCCAGTTTTCAGACAAATGGGAGGTTTGACCTAAGTAAATACCAGGCCTTTCTGGGCAGCCCCAATTTCGATCCCCTCCCCCTAGAGAACCTCTATCGCCGGACGATCCCCCTGCAGAAAGTGCAGGAGCGGATCATGCTCAGCGTTCGAGTCAGCGATGAAGAGTTATGGGAATCCTTCCGCCGGCGGGATGAAAAAGTCCGTTTTGAGCTGGTGCATTATACTATGGGAAGGATCAATGTGCCCGAGGCGGAAAGTGGTGTGGATGACGCGGTTCTGCGCAAGTTCGCCGAAGAGCATCCGGACCGGTTCGAGATTCCCGAGCAGGCGGAACTCCGTTTTGTGAAGATCGACAAAGTCTACAGCCGCGATGACAGTCTCGAGGCGTATGAGCACATCACGAATGCGCGCGATGAGATCAAGGATGGCGAAGATTACGGGATCCTTATCGACGCCTACTCTGAAGCGCCACCCAGCCGCCGCGGTGGTGACACCGGGATTTTCATGCAGCAGTCGCAGTTTACCCCGCCGGTTCTCGGCGACTCGATCTTCGCCATGGGTATTGGTGAAATCAGTGGGATTATAAAGGCCGTCGATGGGTTCCATATCGTCAGAGTCGACAGCATCAAAACCGAGGAAGGGATCGAGAAACGCAAGGTCGGCGAGATCTTCGTTCCGTTGCGCCCCTCCTATGACACCTTTGTCGAAATCCGGGATCGGATCCTCGCCTTTGCCGATAGTGCCAAGGCCGTCGGTTTCAACCAGGCGGCCGAAGCCATGGGGCTGGCGCCCGATTCGACCGGTCTATTCCCAAAAGACGGTTTCCCACGGAAAATCGGCCGGATTCAGGACGCCATCGATTTTGCTTTCTCCGGCGCCGTCAAGGAACTCAGCCGGCCGCTGGAAACGGCGGAGGCCTGGTATATCTTCCAGCTGGCTCAACACGATGTGCGTCATACTCCAGATTTTGAAGAGATCCGGGACCGTGTCCGCCTTCAGTGGATTCAGGATCGCCGCCTTGAGATCGCCAAGCAGAAAGCCCAGGCCCTGGCCGCCAGTCTCTCCCCTGGAAAAAGCCTAAAAGAGGCGGCGGAAGCCGACTCTTTGGCCGATTATCAGGAAGTCGGCCCGATCGCCCGCACCGGCTTCATCTCCGGAGTGGGATCGGATCCCGTTCTCATGGGCACCATCTTCGCCAGTGACACAACCGATGTGCCGCGGGCGCTGGGAACCGAGCGGGGCGGCTTTGTTATAAAGATTTTGGAGAAGACAAGCGCCCACCGGGATGTCTTCGAGAAAGATTTAGAGAATCTCAGGTCTCGGGCGCTCCAACAGCGGAGAAACGAGGTCCTCACGGCATGGTTGGAAGATTTGCGGGAAAAGGCCGATATCGAAGACAACCGAAGGTTCCTGTTCTCCAACTGAAGTCCATGACGATTCTCGGCATCTACTCCTGGACCCGTCTCTGGTCCATGGGCAGCCGCCGGGGCGCGGAATCATTTTCTCTGGCGCTGAAGGCCTTGCCCCGCTGGGGTCACACCTTGCATGTCGTGACCCCGCGGGAAAAGGGTCAACCCCGGCACGAGGTCTGGGATGGGGTTCATATCCACAGGCTCAGCACTACCTTTAACTTTCTCCCCGATCCCTTCCGCCGGTCCCGCTTCATCCGCATTGCTGAAAGAATCTTAAAATATGTATTATTTCAACTCTTCGCGGGTCTCGAAGCTCTACGGATCAGCCGCCGGATATATCCCACGGCCGTCGTAGCTTACGGGGCTTTCGCCGTTCCCGCCGCCTGGTGGGTTTCGCGGATGCGGGGCCTTCCCCTTGTCACACGCCTCTTCGGCCAATCGCTGAATCTCTGCCTCGGCCACCGCTTTAAATTTATGGGCAACTTCCCGGAGATTTTTGCGATGAAGATCCCTTCCTCCTTCCTCATTCTGCACGATGACGGCGCGGAAGGAGACAAGGTCGCCGGGCAGTTGAAGATATCGGCGTCACGATTCCGCTATTGGAAAAATGGGATTGATCCTGATCTTTATCGGCCGGATATGGACAGGTCGGCGGTGCGCCGGGAGATGGGTTTTGGTCCCGATGAGATTCTTCTCTTCGGCGTCGCCCGCATGGTCCTCGAAAAACACTTGGAACGGGTTGTCTCGCTGCTTCCCTCCCTTTTAATCGAAGAACCCAAGCTTCGTCTTTTCCTCGTCGGTGACGGCCCGAAGCGGCCCGAATTGGAGCAGCTTGTTCGTGAGCTGGGATTGGAGAGCAAAGTTTATTTCGCCGGCGCACAGCCACGGGAAGAATTGTATAAGTACTTCAATGCCGGTGATATTTTCTTCTCTGTCTCCGATCGGACCAATGGAGGCAATCCAACCGTAGAGGCGATGTACTGCAGCCGGTGCGTCATTGTCCTGAATACGGGAAGCACGGATAAGCTGGTCAAACATGGCGAGACAGGGATCATTGTTGAGCCGGATCATTTGGAGGAATTGCCGGAACGCATCTTGGAAGTGATCCGCGATGTTGGATACAGAGAGCGCTTGGGCCGGGCGGCGCGTGCGGCCATCGCCCGTCAGATCCCGACAATTGAAGAACGCCAGCGGATGGAGGTCGGTCTTATTGAACAAGCCGTGAAGAATCACGCCGGATCTCAGGGCGGGGCGACGCCGGATGAGGGGACCCGGAGCGGAGCCGCTCGGTGAGTTTTGCGCGTCAAAGCGTGACGACCTTCGCCACCCGGATTTTGATCTCTTTTATCAATCTCCCCGTGAGCATTATCATCGTCCGCACTCTCGGCGCCACCGGCCAGGGTATCTATTCAGCGACGGCCACATTAACGACGCTCTGGGTCATCTTCGGTCTCATGGGTATCGACGCGGCGCATACGTATCTCTTGGCGGGCCGCCGCGCTTCCATGGGGCAGATTGTCGCCAATTCCCTTCTGCTGACGGCGGTCCTTTCCATCATCCTCATTCCGGGGTTCATCCTTTTGGCGCCGCTGGCTGTCGGCGAAGAAGCCTCCGATTTCAGCCGGTATGTCGGCCTCGCATCGCTCGCCATCCCTTTGATTCTTGTCCGGTATTTTCTGCTTTCCGTTTTTCTCGGGCGCAGGAAAATCGGGACATTTAACATTCTTCACGCTCTATCGACACTCTCGCTCCTGGCCATGATCGCCTTATTCCTCACCTTCCTGCGGATGGGGCCCCGCGGCGCCGTGCTTGCCTATGTTTCAAGCGGACTTGTCTTTGCCGTGGGCGCCGCCGTCTGGGTGAGGCGGATGGAGCGACCGGATGAAGGCTGGGACCTACGGCCTTCGATGAAGCACTTCCGCTTTTCAATCATCTACGGACTCAAAGGACATTTCGCCACGCTTTTAAGTCAGTTCAATTATCGTTTTGACATGATCCTTGTGCTGCGCTGGCTCGGAACAGCATCTCAGGGGTATTATTCCATCGCCGTCATCCTGGCGGAGAAGTTGACGCACTTAACGGCCAGTGTACAACTCGTTCTCTTTCCTTATGTATCAGGAATGGACAAAGAAGACGCGAACCGGCTGACACCGCGCGCCTGCCGCCACACTTTGGTTTGGGTGGCCGTCACCGGCGCCGCCTTGATTCTTATCGGTCCCATCGTCATGCCTATCCTTTATACGGAGGACTTTGAACAAGCGCTGCCCGCCTTCCGCGTCTTGATACCCGGGATCATCGCCCTAACCCTGTCAAAACTCCTCAGCAGCGACCTTTCCGGCCGGAACCGCCGGGGCCTGCCGACGATCGCCATGGCGGTCGCCTTTGCGCTGAATCTTGGCTTGAATATAATCCTCATCCCGCGCCACGGGATTCTGGGGGCGGCCTGGGCCTCCACCAGTTCTTATACATTGCAGACACTGCTGACGATCATCTTCTTCTGCCGAGTCTCCGGCGTGCCGGCGATAGATCTCTTTCTCTGGCGAAAAGATGATTATCAGCTCTACGGAAGGTTGATGCGCAGAGCCCAATCCATGGCCGGCCGCACGCGCGGCCATGATGATTCCGACCCTATCCTTCCCGGCCCGCCGGTTGATCCGGATGGGCCGGCCTGATGAGGAGCGGCTGATGACCTGGTCCCGCCGAATCGACGATCGATCTTGGGACGACTGGCTGATCCATCAGGATGAAGCCACGATCTTTCATTCACGCTTGTGGGCGCGTGTCCTGAAAGCAGCCTTTCCGAAACTGGGAGATCGAAGCCTTTGCCGCGGCATCAATGACCCCTCCGCCGTCTTCCCGCTGTACGCTTGGACACGGGCCGCCGGATTGGTGACGCACCTCCATTCTTCCTTCCCCTTCCTCTACGGGGGGCCCGTTCCCTGGCCGGAAGGTTCCCCCCATCAATGGATCGATCTCATACCGGGCCGCGGTGTCAGCGCCTGGATCCTATCCAATCCCTTCGCCGGACCGTCCAGGAAATCCCCTGAACCGGTGCCGGCCGGCTGGACCCTCTCCTGGGATCGAACACACATTCTGACCCTTCCGGAAACGGTGGATGAATTCTGGGATGGAATATTAACAACACAGAAAAGAAATGATATCCGGCGCCTGACACGCAAGGGCGTGGAGATCGACTCTTCAACAGAGCCGAAAGATATTGAAACAGTCTATCAACTCTATTTGCAGAGGGTCCGCAGTTGGAAAGAGCGCCCGGGGATGATTTATCCCCGGGAATATTTTTCTGCGATGGCGGCGGTCGGTGGAGAATCCATCCGTCTCTACAGAGTCCGGTTTGAAGGGCGGCTCATCGGCGGGACCTTCGTCGCACGTTGGGGCGGCAAGGTGCACTACATCGCCGGATATTTTGATCACGAAGCCCGGAAACTCAGACCGAATGTCCTGGTTCAAAATCGGATTATTCACGATGCCATACAGGACGGCTTTCGGATTTATGATATGCTTCCCAGCGCGGGCCTAAGAAATGTTGAAGTCTTTAAGGAGTCTTTCGGCTCAAAGCCTGTACCCTTCTGGAAGCTGGAAAAAGAAGGGTCGCTTCAGCGATGGGCGCGGGGCATCCGGAAATTCGGCCGCAGGGCCCCTGAAAAAAAGGACTGACCCCGTCTTTTGGAGGTTTTTTTGAATTCAAGCCATGAAAAACTCGCACTTGAGGGCGGCCAACCGGTCCGGGATGACTTTCTGGTTTTCGGCAGCCCTGATATCAGGGAAGCGGAAATCGATGAGGTCGTGGCGACACTGAGATCCGGTTGGATCGGAACAGGTCCCCGCGCGGCCCGATTTGAAACGGATTTCCGCGATTATATCGGCGCTAAATACGCCGTCGCGTTAAACTCCTGCACCGCGGGAATCCATCTCTCTCTCATCGGGCTCGGTATCCGGCCCGGCGACGAGGTGCTGACCACCCCCATGACCTTCGCTTCCACCGCCAATGTGATTCACCATGTCGGCGCGCGGCCCGTCTTCGTCGACTGCCGCAAAGACACCCTCTGTATCGACCCCGATCTTGTCGCGGCCGCCATTACCGAAAAAACAAAAGGGCTGATTCCCGTTCACTTCGCCGGCCGTCCCTGCGACATGGGGAAACTCATGGCCACGGCCCGCCGGCATCAGCTCAAGGTGATCGAGGATGCCGCGCATGCAGTGGAAAGTGTCGCCCAAGGCCGCAAAGTCGGGACGATTGCGGATACAACCTGTTTCTCGTTCTATGTCACAAAAAATGTCATCACCGGCGAGGGCGGGATGGTGACCACGGAAAGCGAAGAGGTGGCTAATTGGATAAAAGTCGCCGGTCTTCACGGGCTTACAAAGGACGCCTGGAAGCGTTATTCCGACGAAGGATTCCGGCACTATGAAGTTATTTTTGCCGGTTATAAATATAATATGATGGACCTTCAGGCCGCTATCGGTCTGCATCAACTGAAGCGCGTTAATAAAAACTACAAGCGGCGCCAAAAACTCTGGGCCGAATACAAAGAGGCTTTCGCCGATCTCCCGATCGATCTGCCGCCGCCGGTGCCCGAGGGCGACCTGCATGCTTACCATCTCTTTACCTTATTGTTAAAGCTCGACGAGCTGCGTTGGTCCCGGGACAAGGTCATGGAAGCCCTCCACCACGAGGGAATCGGAACGGGAATCCACTACATCGCCCTGCATCTGCACCCTTTTTACCGGGATCGTTATGGATACCGCCGGGGAGAATTCCCGAACGCTGAGTGGATTTCAGACCGGGTGTTATCCCTCCCCTTCTCCACAAAGTTGACGGAACGGGATGCCGAGGATGTGATGCGGGCCGTCCGCAAGGTTCTGCACGCGGCACAGAAGTGAGCCGGGACTAAAATGAAGGATCTTTCCAAAGGCGCCGTTATTTTTGTCTCTCTGGCCCTGTGCCTCCACCTGCTTTTTTTCGCTTCTCTTCATTTCGGATTTCTGAATCCCCTCTATATCGAAGCGAATGAAGGGCACGGCCAGGCTTCTGATTTCTTCGGCATCTATCAGGCCGGGGCCAATCTTTCGGGCGGTTTCAGCATTTATGACTCGGATGACTACCGGAATGAAGCGCCCCGGGTCGTGCCCTTCTTTTACTATTACCGTTATCTTCCGCCCACCGCCTATGGGTTCGCCTTGATCAGCTTGATACTCCCTCCATGGTCCGCTTACTGGTTCTGGGTTATTGTCAATGAGATCCTCTTGGGTCTCATTATCTGGTCGGTGGTCGGCTGGCGGATCTGGCCCCTGCGGCGCCGTCTTATCATGGCCGGCCTCTGGCTTGGATTCTTCCCCTTCTATCTTGAGCAGAATATGGGGCAATTTTCGCTGACCATGGCGGCCATGCTGTGGTTCCTTTGGCGGTTCGACATTGAAGGAGCCCAGGGGAAAGACCTCGGACCAGAGCCTGCCTTCAGCTGGAGTGCCCTCTGGGCGGATCTAAGACAATACCGGTGGAAGCAGGATAGGTTCGGCTCACCCGCCGTCCTGGCTTCCTGGACCGCCAGCCTGGTCTTAAAGAGCTATACCATCTTCTTGGTTCTTCCCTATCTTCGGGATCGAATGTTAAAGAGGGCGATTCTCGGAGGAATTCTATCGGCGGCGGTCTGCGCGCCGTATTTTATAAGGCGACCCAATGATCTCGTCGAATTCGCGCGGCTGAACTTCAACCCGACGACCCATCGCATCCTAAAGGGGGCGCTCGGACTTCAAACCTTCATCATGGACGGATTGACGCGACTCCCCGGATCATGGAATAACCTTTTATTCACTGTTGGGCCCTTGCGCGTCACACCGGCCAAAGCCATTCTCGTGCTTGTTTCCCTTGCCGTCGTCGCCTGGGCCGCCCGGGCCACCCTCCGCCTGCATAACAAACCCCAGCGGCGGGCATATGACCTCGCCATCTGGTCGGCCGTCTTCTTTCTAATCTTCAAAACGGTTTGGGAATATCACTATCTGATGATTCTGCCCGGCCTCACCGCCGTCTATTTTGTTACGGGATCCCGTACGGTGCTCACACTCGGCATTCTGATGGGATTGCCCACCCTCTATGCCGCCTGCCCCCTCTTGACGGGAGTCGCCTCAGCCGCACCCATTTCAGAGTGGCCGGGATGGTTTAGGATGCTGCATTTTAGCGTGAAGAGCCTGCCGCTTTTACTGTTCTTTATCTGGTGTACACGAACGGAAAAACGGGCGGGAAATCGGGCGGAATTGTTAAATGGATGACCCGCCGGGGGAAGCGGCGTCTGAACCGAGGATGATGATCACGGCGGCCGGCGGATTCGCGACTTGATGATGCACGATCCTTCCAACACTCAACTTACTCTGCATAAAGTCGGCGACCTGTTGAACCAGGTCGATCCGACCGGTGAGATCGACAATGAGAGTTTCCGAATAATGGTAATCGTCGGCATCATCTACATCGATGACGTCAAAGCATCCGCCGTCGAGCAGCAGATCGCGTACATGTCCCGCCAATCCATTGACGCCGCAGCCATTCAGCACAATGACCGTTACGGAGGTCTCAATCGGGAATATGCTGTCAACGGCATGGACCGCTGCCTTGTCCCCGGCCTTGTCCTCGGGTTCCAAAATTCGCGTGGCGACGGAGACTCCGAAGATGATGAGGATGGCCATCATCGCCAGACCCCAGACCCATCGGATCAATACAGTGAATCCGCTGGGCCCGGTTTCCTTCCGGGGCCGGGGCCGGCGGGGACTGCGGCTTGAGGATCGGGTCACGCCTCTTCCTCCTTGAGGGCCCGCAGGATTTTACTCTTTGATTGCTGAAGCCCTTCAGGCACCAGGTTTGTTTTACCCGTGAGGAGCATGAAATTCGTATCCCCATTCCATCGGGGCAGCAGTTCCATTCCCAAATGCTCACTTCCCCCTGAATTGAAACCCGAATTCAACCCCTGCGGTTGATAGACCCGCTGCAGCAATTTCTCTCCAAGAATGACCAGCTCTCCGATCTCGCGGCGTTCATCGGCTGAAAGGGAGGCGAACCATGTCACATGACGGCGCGGCGTCACAATTAAATGGCCTGAATTATAAGGGTTGGGATGAAGACTCAGGATGGCGTGCGGCGTTTCTTTCAGAAGCAACGCCTCATACGATCTTTGGCAGTGGGGGCAGGCGCCCGGATCGTTTTTTGAGCGCAGAGCCATATTTTTACCCGCCGCTTCCAATTCCTGCGGTGTATTGATCCCCGAGATTTCAACAGGATCGGCGAGTCGCAAAGTTCCAACCCGGTCCCCCTCGCCGCGGAACCACTCAATGACATCCGTCAGATAGTACTCACCTTGAGCATTCTCAGTTCGGAGCGCTCTCAGGGCCCGGAACAGCTTGGGACATTCGAAAACGCCGATACCCGAATTAATTTCTGCGATGGCCCGCTCGACGGGCTTCAGATCGGCGTCTTCGCGGATAGCAAGAAAACCCCCATCGGCATCCCGAAGAATACGCCCGTACCCGCTGGGGTCCGGCATCTCGGCGGTCAGAATCGTCGCGCCATTCTTTTGTACAATATGTGTTTCCATCAAGGCCGCCAGCGTCCAGGGACGGAGAAGGGGAACATCCCCATAGAGAACCATCAACGGTCCATTCCATGTTTCAAGGTAGGGGGCGACACGCGCGACGGCATCCCCCGTTCCCAGCTGTTCTGTCTGGTCAACCCAGCTCAGCTCCTCGCTATGGAATGAGGCCTTCACCTGATCCGCTCCATGCCCGACGACCACAAAGAGCTTCTGCGGATCCAGATGGCGGGCGGTTGCGAGAACGTGCGCCAGAAGGGGGACACCCAAGACGGGATGCAGGACTTTCGGCAAAGAGGAGCCCATCCGCTTCCCTTTGCCCGCGGCCAGGACAACCACCGTCCAGGAGCTGGGGGCCGCCCATTCCATTTTAAGCCCCCCCTTGACGATGGCGTTCGGTGGCCATGCGCCCCGGCACCGTCACCGGAAGATTGTCTATTAATCGGGCCTCCCCGAAATAGGCGGCGACGGCCAGCAGGATCCTTCCCCGCAACGGATCCATCCCCTCCAGTGATTCGTGATCGACAGCCCGCGCATAATCAAGACGGGCCAGGGGTTCAGACTCGATCATTTCCTTCATGAGAGTCTCTATCGCTTCAACACCCGTCTCACCCCCGACAAGCATTTTTTTCTGCACGGCTCTCAGAGCCCTGCTGAGAACCGGGGCCTGACGGCGCTCTTCTTCTGAGAGATAGGCGTTCCGGCTGGAAAGGGCCAAACCATCCTTTTCCCGCACGGTTGGGACAATGGTCAACTTGGAATCCAGATTGAAATCATCAACCATCCTGGTAATGATCAATGCCTGTTGGGCGTCCTTTTGGCCTAAATAGAAACGATCGGGCCGGACAATTTCCAGAAGTTTCAGAACAACTGTGGCCACTCCGTCAAAATGGCCGGGCCGGCTTTTCCCGCAGAGTAATTCTCCCAGTCTGCCCACGGAGACTTTTGTGCTGAATCCGTCGGGATAGAGATCTTTCGTTTCCGGGATAAAAACAGCCCCGACCCCTTCATCCCGGCAGATATCCATGTCCCGGGGAAGATCCCTGGGATACCGGTCACAATCTTCATGAGGTCCGAATTGCATCGGATTCACAAAAATCGAAACGACAATCTCGTCATTCTGCTGTCGCGCCTTGCGAATGATGGCGATATGTCCATCATGGAAATAACCCATTGTGGGTACGAAGCCAATGCTTCGTCCCTGCTTCTGGAGGTTACGGCAATACTTCTTCATCGATTGCGGCGCTTGAAAACGGCGTGTCTTTTTTGACGCCGGCATAAGATTATTCCTCCGTGTAGCTTTCATCACGAGATGGGAAATCTCCATCACGGACGGCTTGCATATAACTCTCCACCGCCTCCTCCATAACTCGAGCAACGGAACCAAACCGTCTTACAAAGCGGGGTTTGAACTCCTCATAGAGGCCCAGCATATCGTGCAGAACCAGCACCTGTCCGTCGCAATGAGGTCCGGCGCCGATCCCGATTGTGAAAATCTTAAGGCTTTCGGTGATCTCTTTGGCGAGATCGCTGGGAACAGCCTCGAGAACGAGTCCAAAACATCCGGCTTCCTCCAAAAGGGCGGCTTCTTGCAGAAGCCTTTGCCGGGAACCTTTGCTTCTCCCTTGAACCCGGTAGCTTCCGAGCTGGAGTATCGATTGGGGCGTCAAGCCGATATGCCCCATGACCGGAATCCCGGCGGAGACAATCCGGCGCACACTTTCAAGGCGATCTCCGGCTCCCTCCAACTTGACCGCATCGGCGCCGGTTTCCTTTATAATCCGGCCCGCCGCTTCCACCGATTTCTCAGGACTGATTTGGAAAGAAAGAAAGGGCATATCCACAACCACCAGGGATTTGGTTTTTGCCCGCACCACCGCTTTAGCGTGGTGGATCATCTCCTCCATCGTGACGGGAATCGTTGATTCATATCCCAAGATGACATTGCCCAGGCTGTCGCCGACAAGAAGGATGGGAACACCACACCGATCCAAAATCCGAGCGGTCGAGAAATCATAGCAGGTAAGGACGGGGGATTTTCTCGTCCCGGCACTTGAACTTTAACAGTTGACGGACCGTCATGTGCTCTCCGGGAGTGAAACCGGCGCTTCCGGATGTAACTTCAGTCATCACATCTCTCCTATGGCAAAGATCCGCCGCCTTATTTCCTGTCGGATTTCCGCGAGATCTTGCGTCCCATGATCTCATCATCCTCAACCGGAGCGTAATAGGAAGTCCCGGCCTTCTGCTCCAGGATGCGGCCGGCCAGCTCCTCCACACTTTCGGAACTCTGAGTGAAATCAACATGATCTGTATTGACAATGAGCAGCGGAGCATCGGTGTAATGGATAAAGAAGTGATTGTACGCTTCCATAAGTGTTTCAAGGTATTCAGGCGAGATGTCCTTCTCAAACGGGCGTCCCCGCTTCTCTATCCGTTGCAAGAGAGAGGGCAGGCTCGCCTGGAGGTAGACAACGCGATCCGGCTGGGGGATTTCCCGCTCCAGCAGAGGAAGCACCTGGTCGTAAAGAGCCATTTCATGGTCATCCAGGTTGATGCTGGCGAAAATCTTGTCCTTTTGAAAAAGATAATCGCAGACGATGAGAGGCTGGAAAATATCTCTTTGCACGAAACCCTTGAGCTGGCGGTACCGGCTCAGGAGAAAGAAGAGCTGGGTCTGAAAGGCGTAGCGTCTCGGATCCTTGTAAAAATCCGAAAGAAACGGATTTTCCTCGACTTCTTCTTTGATCTGCTGCCCGCCCCAGAATTGAGAAAGGGCTTTCGTTAAACTGGTCTTGCCGACACCAATGACGCCTTCGATGGTTACATAATGTACAGGCCGATCACTCATGCCCCTCCATCCTCTGTCTCGAACCTAGTGTCCGAGCATCATGCCGCATTACCGGTTGGGCTCATCTCCGCCCGGCGCCGGGCATTTTTCAACCAGGTGGCTCCACTCACCGAGCGATTTCAAAAGCTGGCATACCGTCCGGCCTGTCTCTGGAATTGATAATCCGGGATCCAACTCACTAAGGGGGACAAGGACAAAAGCCCTTTCCACGATCCGTGGATGCGGAATCTCGAGTTCGGGATCGCGAACAATCTCCTGGCCCTCAATGCCGGACAATAGGATATCCAGATCCAGAATCCGGGGTCCCCACCGGGGACCTCCCACGCGGCCCGCATCTTTCTCAATCCTTTTCAAGAGAGGGAGCAGGTCTCCCGCCGTCCCCCCCCACAAGCCCCGGACCACCTGGTTGAGAAAACGGGGTTGGGAGCCCGATCCTTGTGGAACGGTAGAGTAGACTGAGGATACGGCCTCAGGCTGAAAGCCGGCTCCCTCGAGCTGGTTCAAGGCGAATTGGAGGTTCTCATTCCGATTCCCAAGATTGGAGCCGCTGCCGATCCAGACTCGTGTCATTTTCCCATCCCGTTTCCGGATCCCGTCATCAGGCGCCGGTGAGCCTCATCTGACGCGCCGTTCCACCCCCTCAGATTCAGGGTGGACGGCCCCAACCATAAAGAAGAAGACCTTCCCTTTCAAGAAGAAGGCCTGTTCGAAATAAAGAATGGGCCGGGGGATGCAACCCCCGACCCCTTACAATCCCTTTGAGGATGGGTTCTAATCCTCATCCGCCTCGTCTTCTTCCGGTTTCTCCGTCACCAGGACTTCAGTGGTGAGAAGCAACCCGCCGATGGAGGCGGCATTTTGAAGGGCGACACGAACAACCTTGGTCGGATCGACAATGCCGGATGCCGTTAGATTCTCATACTCGCCGGTTTGAGCGTTGAAGCCGTTCGATCCGGTTTGACCTAAAACCTTTTGAACGACGATCTCACCTGAATGACCGGCGTTTGAGGCGATGATCTTTGTTGGAACCGTCAAAGCCTTCTTGACAATCAGGACACCCAGGGCCTCATCCCCTTCCAATACGGTCTTCTCGAGCCGCTTTAAGCATCGCAGAAGGGCTGTTCCACCACCCGGAACGATCCCCTCCTCCACGGCGGCCCTTGTCGCGGAAAGGGCATCCTCAACCCGGCCCTTCTTTTCTTTCATCTCGATTTCCGTCGGCGCTCCGACCCGGACAATGGCGACGCCCCCTGTCAGCCTGGCCAGCCGCTCCTGTTGCTTTTCGCGATCATAGTCGGAGGTGGAGTCTGCGATAATTTTACGGATCTCTTTAATCCGCTCATCAATATCCGCCTTCTTGCCCCGGCCCCCGATGAGGGTGGTGTTGTCCTTGTCGGATACAACCCGGTTGACGCGTCCCAGATCACCGGTGGTGGCGTTTTCCAGCCGGACACCGATCTTTTCCGTAATGACGCGGCCGCCGGTCAGGGCGGCGATGTCGGCCAGCATCGCATCACGGCGATCTCCAAAGCCGGGCGCCTTAACGGCGCTGACGCTGATCGTTCCCCGCAACTTATTCACAACCAATGTGGCCAGAGCCTCACCATCAAGATCCTCGGCAATGATCAAGAGAGGCGATCCCAACTGCGCCACTTTCTCGAGAATGGGGAGAAGATCCTTCATGTTGGAGATCTTCTTGTCATAGATCAGCACATAGGCGTCGGCTAAGACCGCCTCCATTTTTTCCGGCTCGGTAACAAAATAGGGAGAGAGGTAGCCCCGATCGAATCTCATGCCTTCAACCACCTCAAGACTTGTATCGATCGATTTCGCCTCTTCCACGGTGATGACACCTTCCTCACCGACCTTCTCCATTGCATCGGCGATCAGATCACCAATAACGGAATCGTTATTGGCGCTGATCGTCGCGACCTGGGCGATCGCCTGCCGGCCGCGGACGGGCTTGCTTTGCGCCTTCAGCTCCTCCACCACAACGCTGACCGCTTTATCAATACCGCGCTTGAGTTTCATCGGATTGGCGCCGGAGATCACATGCCGGAGCCCTTCCGTCACAATGGCCTGGGCCAGGACCGTGGCCGTGGTTGTCCCATCTCCGGCAAGATCCTGGGTTTTCTGCGCCACTTCCCGAATGAGCTGGGCGCCCATATTGGCAAACGGTTCTTTTAGTTCGATTTCCTTGGCAATCGTCACACCGTCATTGGTGATGATCGGGGCGCCCCATTTCTTTTCCAAAATCACATTTCTTCCACGGGGACCCAGCGTGACCTTCACAACGTCAGCAATTTGCCGGACCCCATCACGGATCGAGTCCCGGGCCTCGGTATGGAAACTAATCTGTTTCGCAGCCATCTTCACAATCCCCCTTCTCACATCTATGGGCCGCCTTGCGGCAAGGATTTTTGGAAATCCGTCGATTAGCCAAGGCTAAAGAGGTAGCACCCCTGTGCCGCGAGTGCTATGAGAAGACTAGTGCCCCGAGACGCTCCGCGCAAGGATGGAAGTAGGCTCGTGGGAGCGGACTTGAGGCAAGGGGAGGAGAAAAAATCGCAGATCATTTCCCGGCATCGACGCCTGCGGGTCTCCGCCTCCTTCTTAAGATGGCGATGCTGAGCCGAACCTCATGGGGTCAAGCCCTCAGTCCCCTGATTCTTCTATCCCCAAAGCTCAGACGGGCCTTTCAAACGAATCACCGGATGCTGGCTCGCGCCGGTTCGGAAATCCCCACTTTGAAACAAACCGCGGACTATTATTTCCACTCAAGACGAAGCGCCTTGCGCCTCTTGGGAGGAGAGATGCCAAACTTGAGTTTCGAAGGCCGCCGCCATTTGGAGGATGCTCTGGATAGGAAGCGCGGGGTTCTTTGTGTTTCAGCCCATCTCGGGTCGATTGAACTTGGGGCGGCCGGAATGGCAAGATTTGGACGCGTTCATTCTGTGGCCGGCATACAACTTCATGGCCCTTGGACCCTATCGGTCCGATCCCGCCTTCACGCTTGGGGTGTCGATCTTTACCAGGGCCCCTGGTCATATCGCAGGATGGAACGAGCTCTCCGCAACGGGGGCCTAGCGGCGCTCCCCCTGGATGGGGATCAGGCCCTCGCACGGCGACCGGCGCCCTTTCTGGGAACGCAGCTCCATCTCCCGCTGGGACCGGCTTGGCTGGCTGCTCGAACCGGCGCCGCCGTCCTCCCCACGGCCTGTCTCCTCACCGAATCGGGTTGGAACCTCATCTTTCACCCACCCATCAAACCGGATGAATCTTCTGAGTCATCAGCGGCCGCATGGCATCTGGCCATCGCCCGAGCTGTTGAAGGATTGATTTTAGCGGCGCCGGATCAGTGGGTTCTGCCCTCTCCGCTCATCGATTATTCTTTCACTTCCCTTGCGGATTCCGGCTAAGCCTTGTTGCCTCAAACCGCATTGGAAGGGAATATTGGGGGATGAGACCTCTTCGCATCGCGCTGGTCAGTCAATCGTATCCCCCCTTTCATGGAGGAATCGCCGAACATGTCGCGCACCTCGGGGAGGCCCTCCGCGATCGCGGTCATGCGATCACGGTCATTACGGGGGGGCGGAAATTAGGGCGGAACGGCGGATCCGCCGATCTCGCGCGGCCGCCCTTTGAAGAGCCGGCCACGCCGAATCCCTCCGGGGGCCCCTCAATCGTTTCCTCAAATGTTCACACAAATGACCCCTCCCATGGAAGGATCCGTGTCTGCCGGATCGGTAGAACTTTGAGAATCCCCAGCAACGGCGCTTCCGTCTGTATAACATTAAGCCTCCCCCTTATCCGAAACGGCAATCCTTTGAGCCGGGAAGTCTTCGATCTTGTCCACCTGCATGCGCCTTTTGAACCAATCCTTCCTCTTCTCACACTCTTTCACAAAAACGCCCCTCTGGTGGCGACCTTTCACTCCGCCGGTCATCCTCATTGGGCTCACCGCTGCTTCCGGCCCATCCTGCGTGTGCTGAGCGCGAGACTGGAAGCCCGGATCGCCGTCAGCCAGGCCGCGATCGATTTTGTCGCCCCCGATGTGCCGGGCGACTATATCATTATTCCTAATGGCATTGATACGCGGCGATTCCGGTCGCAGCCCCTCCCCGATCCCTCGGAACCGCTGACCCTGCTCTTTGTGGGACGTCTCGATCCAAGAAAAGGGATTGAATGTCTCATCGACGCCCTCCCCCTCATTCACCGGGAGATCCAGCGTCCCTTGCGGTGTTGGATTGTTGGAGACGGTCCCCGCCGCCGGAGCTTGACCCAGAGGTCGAAACGATCGGATGTCCCGATACATTTCTGGGGAGCTGTATCCCGCAGGGACTTACCGAATTTTTATAGAGATGCGCACATGGTCATCAGTCCGGCGCTTCATGGGGAGTCCTTCGGTGTTGTTCTGCTCGAAGGGCTCGCCTCCGGCCGGCCGGTTATCGCATCGGATCTTCCCGGATATTCGGAGGTTTTAGGGACCCAACAGGGCTCGATTCTCTTTCGCACCGGCTCCGTCCCCGATCTGGTCCGCGCCGTTGTTAAAGCCGCACAGTCGGAAACGATGAAGCGGTTATCGAGTGAAGCATCCCGGGCGGCCGCCCCCTACGACTGGATGCGCGTCGCCGCGAAAGTGGAAAATGTCTACCGGAGGGTGCTGGGGCTCTCGGAATCTACCACGCCCGAATCATCTCGGGATTGCGCGAGACCTGCGGCGGAATTCATTTCAATATAGACAAGAAAAATCCATTCAGATCAGCGATTCAACAAGAGGGCATGATAAAGCCCGGACAGCGTCAACCCGGGACGAACCTCTTTAATCGTCTTTGAGGCTCCGGAAATTGTTGAAGCTAGACCTCCGGTCGCCATGACAAAGGCCTTCTTTCCGAGTTCCTTCTGGATACCGTTGACGATCCCATCGATCTGTCCAACCGCCCCATAGAAAAGACCGGACTGCAGACTTTCCTCTGTTGTTTTTCCGATGAAACGGCGTGGTTGTTTAATCTCAACCTTTGCCAGGCGGGCCGCGCGCCTGAAAAGATTCTCGGATGAGGTCTCAAGACCCGGCGCAATCACGCCACCCATATAGCTGCGCTGTTCATCGATCACATCAAATGTGGTCGCTGTGCCCATATCAACGACAATCGCCGGCAAGCGTCCTCTCACCACCGCCCCAATCGCATTTGCGATCCTATCGGCGCCGACGGAGGCAGGATCCACGACCCGCAGCCGGATTCCCAGCTTCAGCCGATGGTCGAGCACGAGCGCTTTCGCATGAAACAATCTCGCCACAGCCGCTTCATGCTCACGGGTCAGGGCAGGAACCACCGATCCGATAATCACCGCCCGGTCGCGGGCAAGATCGTCCAATTCGCGGCGCAACAACGGTTCGAGAATAGTCAAAAGCTCATCACCGGTGGCGCTGGGGCGGGATGCGAATCTCCATTGCTGTATCAATTCGCCGTCACGGAAAAATCCGACACCGGTATGCGTATTACCCACATCCAATGTTAATGCGGTACCGGGATGATCAACCATCTTTCCGGTAAGATCGGATTTTCTCTTGCTCATTCCTCGCCTCCGGGCTCATCGGGCAATCGCGATTTTAGTTTCTGTTTCCAGATCATCTTTGAGATGAAGATACTGACAAAATACAGGAGAATGACCGGCGCACCCAAAGCCAATTGGCTTGCCGCATCACTGGGTGTCAGAATGGCAGAAACGATAAGGATGATCACGACGGCGTGTCGCCATTTTGAAATTAAAAACCTTGGTGTGATAATCTCGGTTAGACTCAGAAGGGCCACAACAAGCGGGAGTTGAAACAACACGCCGCAGGCCAATGACATTTTGATAAAGAAATCCAAAAGGTAGGAGATTGAAAGATTCGCCACGATGTGGTCGGTGGCGAATCCAAGAAGGAATTTCACCATGGTCGGCGTTAGTAGAATGCTGGCGAAAGCCACCCCGACAAGAAAGAGCCCCGTTGAAGCAATGACCATCGGCGTGACGAGACGGCGCTCCTTTTTAAGCAGCCCGGGAACGATAAAAGCCCAGATCTGATAGAGAACAACCGGCAAGGAGATGATCAGGCCCAAAAGAAGGCTGATTTTTATGCGAACACCGAATCCCTCCATCGGACTCAGGAATTGCGCCTGGCCGACCGTGTGTGAAACCAGGAATTCGAGAATCCATGCGGAAGTGGCGTACACAAGGCTGGCGCCGACGATGATGGCCAAGGCTGCGCGCAACAGGACCGCTCTGAGTTCATCCAAGTGATCCCAAAGCGCCATTTCTCCAGACGCGGATTTTTGCTTTGCCGCCGATTTAAAAGGATTCTTCATGATTGGCGGTGCTAGGACGCCGTCTCGGGAGGCCTGGAATCGCCGTCGGGAGGTGAGGATTCGGGTCCGGGCGCATCGGACGCAAAGTCCTGAGCCTCACGCAATCTCACCGAAACGATCTTTGAGATTCCGAGTTCCTCCATCGTTACACCATAGAGGACATCTCCCGCCTCCATCGTTCTTTTGTTATGCGTAATCAAAACAAACTGCGTGCGATGACTGAAGTGGCGCATCATTCCAATGAAACGATTGGTATTGGGATCATCCAAAGGCGCATCGACCTCATCGAGGATGCAGAACGGGCTCGGCTTGACCAAATAGAGGGCAAACAATAATGCTGTAGCTGTTAAAGTTCTCTCGCCGGTAGACAATAGGCGAATGGATTCCAGTTTCTTTCCCCGCGGCCGGGCTTGAATATCAATTTCGGCTTCCAGAGGATCGTCATCCGCCAAGACCAGCCGGGCTTCACCACCGGGGAAGAGCGATTGGAAGGTGCCCTGAAAATGTTCTTGAACCTGCCCAAAAGTTTCGAGGAAGAGCTCCCGCGCCCGGGTATTGATCTTTTCAATCGCCTCAAGCAGACTGGCTCTGGCCGAATCCAAATCCTGCCGTTGATCGCGGAGATACAGAACATGTTTCTTTTTCTCATCATAGTCGGTGATGGCCAGTAAATTCACCGGCCCCAGCTGGTTCATCCTCAAACGGAGTCCCCGCAGGGATTCGTCGACCGCTTCTTCGCTCAGCGCGGTTTCTTCCTCCGACCATGGCAGAGGATCGGGCAGAGGTTTTCCGAGATCCAATTGATGCTCTTGAAGAACCGATTGACGGATCTGTTCTCTCTCGCCCTGAATCTGCGTCAGGCGAACCTCTCGTTCCCTCAATGTGTCTTGAACCTGCGTTAGATTGGAGCGGAGGGAGCGCATCTCTTTCTCCAATCCCATCAATTCATCCTGTGAGCGGCTTCTTTCCCCCCGATGATCGTTCAAGACCTTCACCTGGGATTCCCGGTCACGGATTAAAATTTCAATGGAGCGCGTCAGTTCTTCCAGCTCTTTGTGCGCCTCTTCCCTTTCCCGGTGGCACTCTACTTCTTCCGTCTTCATTGAAGTGAGAGAAGCTTCCAGACGTTCACATTCCTCCTCGAGACGGCTTACCTCGGAAGAAACTTCCCGAAGAACACCTTCACGACGCATCGTTTCCAGACGGTGCTCGGAGGCTCTGGATTGTTGGGCTTCCCGTTTATCCTCAAGTTCTCTCACAAGAGTGGAGAGATGGCCCAATTCCTCTTCGGCGTTTTTCTCCTGGCGTTTCAAAACCTCCCGGCGCGCCGCCAGGCCTTCAAGATCGTGACTCGTGGCCGCTACACCTTCTTGGAGTTCTCCTTCCTCGTTGGTTAGACGCTCCTTCTCTGCTCCGAGAATCCTCAATTCCAGATCCTGCTCGGAGACACGGCGTTCGGTGACGATGACCCGGCGGTCAAGATCGGCCAGTCTATCCTTCAATTCACGATATCTAACGTCTAGTGCCTTCACGTCCCGGTCTAACTGTTCCGTCCGCTCTTCCAGTGCTGTGCGTTCCACCTCTAATGCTTCAGTTTGCCGCTGCAACTCAATGATTGCCGGTCCCCGTCTCAAAATGTCTTCTCCGGGAACGGCGGCGCCGGCGGCCCGGATCCAGCCTGAGGCGCCATGCACGCGTCCTGTCGCCGAAATCCAAACACGACCCGCTTCCCGTTGCGCCGGCGCGGGAAGTTCCTCATCCGAATTCACACAACAGATCCATGTCCGGAGGAATGTCACGATCGGTCTTATTTCGGCCGAGGCGCTCAAGGCGTCGATCGGAAGGGAATCTTTCGAATCGAGTTCGGATGATGGAGAGCTGAGGGAATCCAGGGGCAGGAAAGTCACCGCGCCAAGACCCTCTTCCCGGAGCCATTCCATGGCGGCCGAAGCCGTTTTGAGATCGTCCACAACGATCCAACTGACCATCTCTCCCATGGCCAAACCGACGGGGCCGGCCCACTGCGGTGATACCGTCACCAGATCGCCAAGGGCGCCGCGAACACCGGGAAAGCGATCGGGCGCCGCTTCGAGAAGACGCCGGACACCGGTTAAGTGTCCCTCAAAGGTCCGCCTTTGTTCTTCCAGGAGATGGAGACGGCTGTCGGCGGCGGCCCACTCCCTTTGAAGCTCGGCGCTCCGTTGCGAAAATTTCTCTCTGAGGTCCGCCTGCTCCTGTTTCTGCCGGTCGGCGTCTTCAACATTTTCCTGAGCCGCCTCCTGCTCCTCCTTCAGTGCGCCGAGTTTCCCGGCATCCAATTCCCTTTCAGAGAAAATCTTGTCATACCGCTCCTGCAAAGCCGCGCGCTGCCTTCCGATATTTTCAATCGATTTGAGGAATCCCTCCTTTCTCTCAACGGTCTTCATCCACATTGAGCGCAGTTGGGCTTCCTGCTCTAATCCTTCCAAGCCCTTCTGCTGGCCGCGACCCAACTCAATTTTTGTTTCTTTGAGCTGTTTATCCAATGCATTGAGGATTTCCTCGGCCTGTTTGGCTTCCTTGTCGCGCTCTTTCCACTCCGCTTCAACGATCTCTTGGCGCGGCTTTAGATCTCCGAGCCGCTCCATCGCATGCTCTCTCCGGCGGCGTTCCCCCTGCATCCGCTCGCCGAGGGAATGAATCCGGCCGGACAGGGACTCGCCTCTTTCGCGAAGAATGAGAATTCGCTCACTCGAAGTTCGGACGCGCTCTTGTTGCTCATCGAGCGTCGACTGCAAATGCTCACCCTCACGATCCTTCTCGAGAAGCATGGTTTGGATCGTCTCCACGCGCGCATCCTTTTGTGAAATCTCAGCCTCGAGACTAATCCGGCGCCGAGCTTCCTCGCCGTGCGCATCCCCCATTCCCGCCTCGCGGTGTTGCAGGTCCTCCCACAACCGATGGGAACGGAGAAGGTCGAGACTGCGAATCCTGTCACGCAGCCGCTGATAGCGGCGTGTTTTACCGACCTGGCGCGCCAGAGAGCGCATCTCCCGCTCTTCAACATCGAGAATATCCTGAAGGCGCGTCAGATTCCTTTCCGTGGCGTCAAGCTTTAGAATCGTTTCGCGGCGGCGGGCTTTGTAACGCGTGATCCCTGACGCTTCCTCAAAGAGGTTCCGCCGGGCTTCATCCCGCTCAGAAAGTACAATATCGATCATGTCACGCGTAATGACGGAATAGGCGAAACTGCCGAGACCGGTATCGAGAAAAAGAGTCTTAATATCTTTTAATCGGCAGGCCGTCCCATTGATAAAGAATTGACTTTCACCCGAACGGAACACGCGGCGGCGAATCGCCACATGCTCAAATTCGATCGGCAACCGGCCATCCTGATTGTTCAAGGTGATCGTCACTTCGGCCATGCCGAGAGGGCGGACATCGCGGGTGCCATTGAAAATTACATCTTGCAGGGAATCCCCTCGAATCTGACGGATATTCTGTTCACCCAAGACCCAGCGAAAAGCATCGCAGACATTTGATTTGCCGCAGCCATTGGGACCGACAATGCCGGTCAGACCAGGGCTGAAGCGCATTTCCGTCTTCTGGGCGAATGATTTAAAACCGAAGAACTCGAGCTTTTCAACAAACACGAAAGCCTCCGTCGAAGATGCTTTTTATTTTATTTGTTATCCTAACGATGGCTCAGGGACCAGAGGATATTGCCCCGCCCGCCCCGGGTCACAATAAAAGCCTGCCCGACATCGGGATGTCCCTGTAACTCTTTCACCAGCAAGAGAGCCGCTTCAGGATTCCTGAAACTCCCCGTCACTACCCGGCAGTACCGGCCCTTTTCTGGAAGTGTGACCCAAAGCGTATCAGCCGGATACCCCAGGGCATCGAGCCTGTCCACCTCAAACAGCGCCCCATCCCCGCTCTGGAATGCAGCGACTTGTACAGTAAGGGGATAAAGTGAAGGATCCAACCCTGGAATCTGGTTTTCCGAAAGATTCTTCGTGTCCGGAGCCGGCGTTTGTTTACGATTGTCATCCCAACCTGGAAGATCAACCGGTAGCCCCTCATCCTCCTCAGTAATCTCAGGAACCCAGTCTGCCTTCAGGCTTTCGGCCGGTTCGCCTTCACTCGGCCGGCCTTCGGCCTCAGAATTCACGGCGTCTCCTGCAATGATCGGTGGTGGGATGACGATCCGCGTTTCCAACTCACGGGTTCGCTGCTCGCCGGCGGCCCAACTCTCATCTTCGAGAGTTTTCTGATCGATGGCCTTCCAATCCCGATCCTCCTCCCGGATCTTTTCGACCGGTATCTCCTCAGCCGATATCTCCTTGACCGGTATCTTCTCAGCCGGTATATCCTCAGCCGACTTCACCGATTCCGAAACGGCTTCCATTCGTTCAGGGCTTGCTTCCGGCGTCGATGGAGCCGGTGGTGTCACTTCCGGCGTCATCGTTGATCCCGACGGCGCCCCTGTTTCGGGTTCATCTCCATCCAACGGAGGAGAGAGTACGGCAGGTGGGGTCGCCTCCTCGGCGGCGGCGATATCTCGCCTGAAGGCGGAGACCGAATCGACCGAAACCGTCGATCCATTGAGGGTGGACGAATCGCCGGCCGCCCCCATCTCGCCACCTGTCGGAGAGCTCAAAATCGGCTTAAACTTTGTATAAGCAAACCCGCCGATGAGGCCAAGGACCAGGATCCAGGGCCATGAGCGGGCGATCCGCCGAACGATCTTCCGGCCTCTTGATTGCCCTGAGCTAAAGCGGGCCGCCCAATCAACCCTCACTACGGATTCACTACCCGAGGGGACCGGCGGCAATGGTCTCCGGGGTGGCTTTGGGATCTGCTTGGCCGGTGCGGGGGGGGGCGTTGGTATGGATTCCGGCCCGGCTGGTGGCGGAGACGGAGGCGGAGGTGGAGGCGCGGGTCTGGATCTTGCCGGGGGAGTTGAGGGAAGATCTTTGGAACCGTCGCTTGATCCCGCGGCAACAAGGCCTACCAGACGATGCCCGGCTGATCGGATCCGCTCCTTGGCCCACAAAATGTGAGAGAGAGGATGATCCCTGTAGGAGACAACCAATAAAACCGCATCAACAATATGAGAAGGTGGATTCCAACCCTCTTCCTCAACAGGCGATAGGACCAAGACAGCCCGGTTGCCCTTTTCAGGATCCCCCTCCGGCAGGTTCATCGTCGGAATGGGATCATCCGACTCCGGTGCGGGCAGGGCGCGGGAGACACCGGCGAGATCGCTTCGCCAAAATTGCATCGGCCGGCCCATCAGGTTGTCGACAAACGACTGAACCCCCTCATTGAGCCTCTCAACCGCCCCGGCCGGCGCCGGGAGATGCATATCCCCGACCTGAGCCAGTATCGCCCCTTCACTGATCGAACAGGCTGTCTCCGCTATTCCAACAGCGCAGGGCGCCTGCTCCCACGATCCGGGCAATGAGGCGATCCAGAGAACGGGCGGCCGGGCGGGATTTCCTAAGGTGTCGAGGATAGCATGATAGATGTGAGCCGAACGCATCGGGTCCAATGCGAATTCCCCGAGATGCCCGAGACGCTCCAGGAATCGGGATTCGGGTTCGAACTGGCCCAGCAGAGGAAGGCCACATTCCTCAGAAAGCTGTGCCGGGCTGGTCGCATATGGTTCCCTATTGACCATCCGGTCTCCTTATCCCTTCCGATCTTTTCTGACCGCGCCCGCCAGAACCTCGGGTAGCTCCTGTAAATCCTCCTCCAGAAGGGTGCGGAGGTCCAGGTGAAGCTGGTCCTCGACGATGCGTCCAATGATGGGGGGAGTGGCGGCTCTAAGACAAGCGGCGAGACGCTCGGCGCTCCAATCGGGATGTCCGATCTTCAGCGCGCGGCTGGGAAGATATTCACCCGGCAAGCTCCCACCCCCGACGGCGATATCCGTCACCGCCGTCTCTATCGACCAATCCTGATCGAGGTGATTCATCAGACGCTCCCGCAGCCGCCGGCCCATCGCCTCCAGCTCCTCGAGAGATCGCGCCATCACTTGCTGCAGAGGCAACCGGCTCCATCCCGGCGCTCCCAAAGAGATCGTCGCCAGCGTCGCCTCCAGGGCGCAAAGAAGTATCTTATCAAGACGGACGACTCGCGCGAGGGGATGCCGCTTGATCCGGTCGATGAGATCCGCACCGCCGAAGATCAATCCGGCCTGCGGCCCCCCGAGCAGTTTGTCCCCGCTCGATGTGACGAGATCGGCGCCTGCCTTTAACATATCTTGGATCGAGGATTCATTCCCCCGCACACCCTCCGGCTGCTGATCCAATGACCCGCTTCCCAGATCGAAAACAAATGGGATCCCGGCCGCCCGTGTGATCTGGGCGATATCGGCGGCCGCAGTGTCCTCGGTGAATCCCTGAATTGTATAATTACTGGGATGAACTTTCAGGATGAGCGCCGCTCCCCGTTCGATCGCCTTCGCATAATCTTCAATCCGCGTCCGGTTTGTGGTCCCCACCTCCATCAACCGCGCCCCGCTCGCTTCGATAATATCGGGCAGCCGGAATGACCCGCCGATCTCAACCTGTTCCCCCCGCGAAATAGCCACGGGGCGGTCCTTCGCGAAAATATGGAGAATTGTATAAACAGCGGCGGCATTGTTATTCACCGCCATCGCCGCGGGGGCCTGCGTTAAATCGGCCAGCATGGACGTAACACGGGAGAGACGGGACCGCCGGCGGCCGGTTTCGAGATCCATCTCCAAGCTGCAATAGCCGGCGATGACTTCATGCACCGCCTGTTGCGCCTGGAGACCCAGGGGCGCCCGCCCGAGATTCGTATGCAGGATAATTCCGGTGGCATTGATGACATGTCGCAATGTGCCGGACCACTTTTTGTCTAACCGCAGTGCCGCCTCCCGCGCCATCTCGTCGACAGAAGGAACGGAGGCCTGCCGACCGCGTTGCCGGATATGTTCACGGGTCTCGGCCAGGACTTCACGAATCGCGGCGACAACGAGACCCCGATCCCTTCGGGCCAGGACTTGCGATATAAGGTCCGTCTCGAGGATCCTATCCACACCAGGAATCCTTCGCAGGGACTCTTCAGTCCCTCCCATAGACCACCCTCCTTTATTCAGCGGATTCTTCCCTGATCAAGACCGAATCATGAACTAATATGATATATGCTTTGCTTCAGGATCCGACACTTCTTCGAAACGATCCAACATCATGGAGTAGCCGCCGCGTCCTTGGGTGACGCTTCGGAGATCGGTCGCATAGCCGAACATCCGCGCCAGTGGGACGCGGGCCTTGACGATCTGGAAGTTTTCCCGTGTCTCCGTTCCCAGAACACGCCCTCCACGAGACGCCAATCCGGTCAGCACGCTTCCCGTAAATTCCGTTGGATAGGTGAGTTCCAATCTCATATTCGGCTCGAGAAGGATGGGACCCGCTTTCTCGCATCCATCCCGAAGAGCCATCAATGTCGCATTGCGATAACCTAATTCGGATGAGCTGTTTTCATTGTGGGAACATCCGATCAATTCGACCTCGACATCAACAATGGGATAACCAAGGCGGATCCCGGATCCCAACCCCTCCCTCACCGCGCTCTCAATAACATTGATGAACGGCGCAGGGATTAGATCCTCGGTTATTGAGTTGATAAACTCGTTTCCTGTCCCCCGGGCGCGCGGGCGCAGCATCAGGGTGACCTCTCCAAACTGCTCGCTCCCGCCAAGGACTTTTTGGAAGCGCCCCTCGCTTTTGACGGTCTCGCTGATGCTCTCCCGGTAGCTGACCTGCGGCTTCCCGACTCGAATCTTGAGGTTGAACTCACGCACAAGTCGATCCTCCAGAATTTCGAGATGAAGTTCCCCCATGCCGGAAATCACTCTTTGCCCGGTCTGATCATCAATCCGAACAATAAAGGTCGGATCGTCCCTGGCCAGCGCCTCGAGGGCGGTCTGAATCTTCTCCTCTTCCCCACCATGCCGCGCCTCCAGCGCCGCGGAGACAACCGGTTCAGGAAAGATCATGGCTTCCAGCGCCACCGGGTAATCGGGATCGGTGAGCGTCTCACTGGTCGTACTGTGCTTCAAACCGGTGGCAACAACGATGTCCCCAGGAAGTCCCTCCGGGATTCTCTTGCGTTTGTCGGCCGACACGCGGTAGAGACGGGCGACACGGTCCTTTTCGCCGGCCCGTACATTGAGGATCGTTTGGCCCTCAACCATCTTTCCGGAGTAAATCCGGATAAAGCAACTCCGCCGCCTATCCTGATCGGTATGTGTTTTGAACGCCAAACCGCAAAAGGGATCCTGTACGGTAGGATGGCGGACGACAATCTCACCGGTTCGCGGATCGGGACCCCGGGGAGCCGGGACCTCATCAGGGGCGGGCAGAAAATCGACAATCCCGTTCATCACGGGTTGGATACCGGCGTCTCTGAGGGCCGCCCCGGAAAAGACAGGTATAAGGGTTCGATTCAATGTCGCCTTTCTCAGAACCCTGTAAATATCCTCCCATTGGAGTTCCTCGCCTGAAATAAACTGATCCAACATTGCTTCATCTTCACCGGCGACGGCTTCGAAGAGCTCTTGCCGTCCCTTCTCCACAATCTTTTCAAACGCCGCTGAAATCGGCGTCTCCAAAATCTCTCGTCCCCGGCTCTCCCTATCCCAACGGAGATGAGTGCGGCTCAGCAGATCGAGAACACCGTCGAATGTATCACCCGACCCGACAGGGATATTGAGAGGAATAGGAATAACTTCCAGCTTCTCCCGGATATCACTTAGAACCTTTTCAAAATCAGCGCCCTGGCGGTCCATTTTGTTGATCAAAATAATCGAGGGAACACGGTAATGTTGAGCTTGTCGCCAGACAACTTCGGTTTGGGGTTCAACACCACCCACACCACAAAGGACAACAACAGCGCCATCGAGAACGCGGAGACTGCGTTCAACCTCAGCGGTGAAATCCACATGACCCGGTGTGTCGACAATATTGATCTGATGGTCGCGCCACTGACAGGTGATGGCCGCCGATGTAATGGTGATCCCCCGCTCCCGTTCTTGCTCCATCCAATCGGTCGTCGTGGATCCCTCGTCAACCTCACCGATATGGTGGGAAACTCCTGTGTAAAAGAGGATTCTCTCCGTCGTCGTCGTCTTGCCCGCATCGATGTGGGCAATGATGCCGATATTCCGGATCCTGGAAAGTCGTGTCGGTTTAGCCATGTTTAATTACCTTATTCCCAAAAGGTTGAGGTTACGGCTCTTGAGCCGAGTCGTCAAGCTGAGGCCGACTTGTGGCCGGCTCTATTCGGGATTATTCTCAATGAGGGGTGAGGTATTGGGTCTATGATTCGAGCGGGACGTTACTACTGCGAAACCGATCCGCCATACCGGAAACGGCTCATCATAACTCTTGCCGCCGCAATCCTTCTCCATCTCTTTCTTGCAGCTCTGATCCCCCGGTCCTGGTGGGGTGGGGAGGAAGCTCCCCATCCGGCCATGATCGGTCCCGCCCGCCCCGCGCTGGAGATCTCTGAGCAGTTTCCCATTCACGCCAAGATCCGCAGGGAATCACGACCCCGTCTCACCGCGGGCGCCCTGCAAATGATCCATATCGAGATCATTCCCGACCCGTCCGATCAGCGCGCCCGGAGAACGGCACGGCCTGAACCTGAACTCATTCACCCAACGCCCGCTCCCGCAGAGAAGGATCCGACGCTCTTGGCTGCCCGCAAAAATCTGGAAATGGAGGGAGGTCTCAATCCCCGCCAAACAACGATCATTGAGCTGGGCGAGGATCTATCCCCCACCAGTTCATCCCCGCTAAGCGCTCAAAGTGAGGACTTCGCGATTTTACGAATGGTTCGGCCGGCTTATCCTGAAATTTCAATTATACAATATGTTGAAGGACGGATCCGGGTCCGGGCGCGCGTTGATTCCAAGGGAAGGGTCCTCGATGTTTGGGTTGTTGATTCCGAGGTCGATCTATTTTGTGAAAACTCCGTCAAAGCAGCCGTCAGGCAATGGTTATTCAAACCTCTTCAGAAAAATGGAAGGAACATATCCTTCACCGTGATGATCCCGTTCCGGTTCCAACTCGAAGACTAAATTCCTACCAGACACTCTTCACTACGCCGCCTTCAATCGATATGAGCTGCACGCGGGCCATTGTTTCAGGCGGATTCAGAACACGTTTGCGTCCGGGCTCCATCGGATCCCGGAGATTCTCCAGCCCCCCCTCCAGCGCTTCAATTGATTCACCGCTGGAAGAGATGATTTGATAGAGCAGCAGCATGCTCAAAAAACCGTGACGCGCAAAGCGATCCGCCGCTGTTCCAAACTGCTGCCGATAAACTTGGTCAAAAGCGTCGGGATTCTCACCGCCCGGCAGGGTTACCGCATAGGAATCGTCGGCATAAGCCGCCAGACAAAGACGCTCCTGGAGTAGATGTATATTTTCGTCCGTGCCCAATGTCTCCAAACCGAGATAAGGGCCGAGAAAGCCCTTTTGAGAAGCATGCGAAACCAGCGACAGAGTCTCCCGTGAGGAACCCAGCGCAATGATCGCATCGGCTCCGCCGGATAGAGCCTCTTCGACATCTTGTACAAAATCATGCTGGCCGGGTGTATAAGCGAACCGGCGGGGTGAAGGCATGCCGAGAGAAATCCAAATATCCGTAACGATATCTCTTAGAGCCCGCCCATCTTCGGCGTCAGAGTAAAACAGCGCCGGCCGTTTCACTTCGAGAGACTCCTTGGCATACACCAGCAGACGCTCCATCTGCCGGATCCTCGAAACAGCGAGGGAGTAGATCCCTTGACCGACCCTCCCCACAGCGGGATCGCTGGCCACCGGAGAAATCATTAGAACATCCCGCGCGCGGGCGACGCCGGCGACAGCCAGTGTTCGGGATGACCAAATTTCACCCAAAAGAAGATCCACATCATTCTGATCAAGAAGATTCAACGCCTTCTGGATCGCCTCCGCCTCGCCGCCGGAGGTGTCCTCCACGAAGAGACTCACATCAGCATGGCGACTCCGCGCTTGATAGGAGAGGGCCAGATCGACGCCGTTGGCCAAGGCCACGCCGACAGGGGCATCGGGTCCATTCAAAGGGGCAAGGATCCCCACCTTGACTTGAGCTTCCAGAGAAGTGATGGACAGAAGCATCACCAGCGCGGGGACCACCCGGATGGCGGAGCGGGATATAGCGCCAAGAATCGATTTATTCATGGACGCCATCACGATATTCCGAGGCGTAATCAACATACGTCCGAGCTGAAGCCCTAATCTTTTCCACCTCTTTTTCTTCCAGAGACCGCTTCACTCGCGCTGGGACGCCGAGCACAAGACTTCGCGGAGGAATGATCATATTCGGTGTTACGACGGCGCCGGCGGCGACAAGGCTCTCCCGCCCGATCTGCGCCCCGTCAAGGATCCTCGCGCCGATGCCGACGAAACAGCCGTCTTCAATCGAGCATCCATGAATGACGGCGGCGTGTGCGATCGTCACCTCATCGCCGATATTCAACGGATGAGTACCGGCGGATACATGCAGCACGCACTGATCTTGTACATTTGTCCGCCGGCCTATTCTCACATAGTTCACATCAGCGCGGATAATGGAATGAAACCAGACCGAAGAATCCTCACCGAGGATGACGTCCCCGACGATACAAACACCGGGCGCGAGATAACAACTCTCTGGCAGGATAGGCCGAATGCCGCGGAAGGGAAGGATCAGCGGTTTCAAGTTCGTCATGCGGCAATACCCGATCTATTAAAAGGAAAATTTGCCGAAGTCCTTTGGATTGAGATCTTCTATGAAACGGCGCAGATCTTCGGCCCGCCGCTCCTCATCCTCCTCGTTTTGACCTACCTGTTCAACCGTGGAGAAGAGACTGCCCACTTCTTCCGAGAAAAGCTGAGGATTTACGAATATTCTGGCTTTGGTCTTAAGGGCGATGGCGATCGAATCGCTGGGGCGCGCATCAATGCAAAGGACCTCGCCCTCCCTCTCTAAATAAATCTTTGCATAAAATGTATTTTCGACAAGCTCTGTAACTTCCACACGTTGAACATGAACGCCCATCCCCTGCAGAATAATCGCGAGGAGATCATGCGTCAGAGGACGTTGGAATTTCTTGCCGGCGATTTCCATAGCGATGGCGCTGGCCTCGGGGGGACCGATCCAGATGGGCAAACGTTTGGATCCATCACGGGTTTGTAGAATCACCACGGGATACTGGTTTTTCTCATCGATCGCCAGGCTCCAAACCTCAACTTCGACCATGACGAATCCCCTTCCCCTTTTCGATGGCCATCTAGGTTGTGATGCCTATTTGATGATGGCCGGTTTTTCGGTATCCGGCAAAGCCTCTCCCGGATGTTCGAGTATCCATTGGGATGAAGCAACCAATGCATCGCCGGGGAAACGGCGGATTAACTCCTCAAAGCTTTTGCGCGCCGCGTCCTTATCACCGAACTCTTCAAGATTAATATAACCTACCATGAAGAGAGCTTCCGGACAACGCGAGCTCTCGGGCATCCTGTCGAGAATTTCTTGATAGAATCGGATTTGTGATTTGGAATCCTTTGCTCTCCTGGCTTCACCGAGTAATTCCTCTTCGGTCATGAGAGAGCATCGATAATCCTCCAGCACATCCTCGTATACGGCGACATCCAGAGCCACATGCAGTGAATCAAGCACGGCCTGCTTATACGGCATCATATTCACTTTTTGCAACCGTTCGACAATCTGATCGCGCACCGACTCGAGAGGGCGCTTTGACTCCGGCCGATTCTCAGTGACCTCGGCGATATGCCAGCCCTTTTTCGTTTTGAAGGGCCTGCTGATCTCGCCGACCTGAAGACTAAAGACAACCCGGTTGAATTCGGGGGCTTTCCCCAGCGACATGATCTCGCCGTCCCGGGTCACCGCGCCGACTTTGCCGCCCTGGTGCCCGGACGGCTTATCAATTGAATATTCCCCGGCCAGTTTGTCCCAATTGCCGCCGTTCAACAGAAGATTGCGGACCTGATTCGCCTCATCCTCCGTCTCCGTCATGATATGCCGCACCATGACCCGCTCGGAAGTGGTGAAGAGAACTTCGTTTTCATTATAGAACTTGAGAACCTGTTCTTCAGTCGGTTCGGAGTTTTTAACAAAAACCTCTTGAAGCAGCAGATCGGCCAAAACATACCTTTTGGCGAATTCGACGGTCTTCTTATAACGCTCGGATTCTTCAAACCCGAGATTCTTGGCCATATCGACCATGCAGAGTTCCTGAACATATATCTTCAGGATTTCCCGCATCTGATTGTAGCCGGCCGAACCCTCCTCGGGAATCAGTTTCGGATACTGGATTCGCAATTTGTCATAGACATCACCGATTGTTATTTCTGAGCCGCCGACGCGGGCAATGACCAACTCGGATTGGGGGATATCATTCCCCAAGGTTCCATGGTCTTTGTCCTCAACGGTCCCGCTCCCGCCGCACCCGGCGAAAAGAACGCCGGCGGCGGTGCAGAGAATCAAACAGAGACGGGCGCCCCAGATTGACATTGTGCGACTCCTAGCGGGAGCTACGCTCCGGTTTGTGGACGAACCAGGACCTTAACCTTGGAATCAACCTCCGGATGAAGTTTGACTTTCACGGTATAAACGCCCAGAACCTTCAAGGGTTCCTCCAACTGGATCGTCCGACGATCAATCTCAATCCCCTCATCCGCGAGGGCCTGCGCGATATCGGCGCTGGTGACCGAACCGAAGAGCTTGTCATCCTCACCGACCTGGACGGCAATCTGAAGAGAGATCGATTTCAGACGGTCGGCCAGCTTCTGCGCATCCCGCCGGGCCCGGTTGACCTGCGCGATCCGCTGGCGATCCAGCTCAGCAAATTGACGAGCTCCTGTGCTGGTCGCCTCCAACGCTAACTTCATCGGAAAGAGAAAATTACGGGCATAGCCGGGAGCGACCTGCGTTTTATCCCCCTGCTTGCCCAAACCTTCTACATCCTGGATCAGGATAATGTCCATAATTCCCCCTAAAACGATCCCCGGCGGGCTCTTCAGAAGAGGTTCAGAAGGCCCGATGGAATCACATTTCGGTTCAAAAGCCTCGTTGATTACTTGAACGAGTCGCCCTGGAATGGCAATAGTGCCAATATCCGCGCCCGGCGTACGGCCCGAGTAATGAGCCTCTGATGCCTGGCGCAATTGCCTGAAACCCGCCGGGGTACGATTTTACCCCGATCCGTGATGGCCCGGTTGAGACGTTTCTCATCTTTGTAATCAATGTAATCAACCCGATCCAGGCACAGCTTGCAAACCTTCTTTCTGGGTCCTCGCGCCACTCCGCGTGCCATAATATCCTTACCTCCTATTTCAGATCACTCGAGCTTGCCCGTGAAGTCCTGATGGACCGGCCGGTGGTTTCCGAACCGGACACGGCTTCATCCGAGCATCCCAAATCCAATATCTCAAAGCGGCGGGCATGAATTTCTAGAATTTGCCGCCGCCCCCCAGCCCGGTCCTCAACAGTCCGGGCCTGCAGCACTCCTTCAATATCAATGAAGGCGCCGGTCGAAACGGATTTCCCAGCGGAGTGCGCCAACTCATTCCAGCAAACCACATCGACCAGAGCCGCCGGCGAACGTCGCGCACCGGAGGGCGGTTGGGTCGGTGCATCGGCGACAATCCTGAAAGTCGCGACCGCGCTTCCCGAAGGAGTATACCGGATGTCCGGGTTTTCGATACAGCGACCCGTCAGCAGCACTCGATTGATCGAAAGGCCGCGTTCCCCGCCTCGGGAGGTTGCTCCCGGCGGTGGGTCGCCCCGTAGGTCGCCCCGTGGGTCAACTTGTTCGTCAAGTGTGGACATCCGTTTGAAATCCGACAGGCTGTCAGGATTCCGTTGGCCCGCTCTCCGCTCGTATGGATGCCGGATCGCCCTCTTCCAAAGAGGCCATCGGCGGATTTTCCACGGCAGCGGCTGCGGATTCGGATTCGGGTGTTTCGGCAACCGGGGTCATCTCGGGTGATTCAACAGCTTCCACCGGGATCTTCAACTCACCCAGCTCTGACTTTTCCGACGGATGCTCCAGCGTCTCTGCTTTCTCGCCACCCTCGTCAGGTCCGCCTCTTAACGACTTGGGATGGGCGACCACCGTGAGATAACGCAGAACATTTTCATTGAGCTTGTAGCGCCGATCCAGATCTTTAACCGTTTGGGGCTCTCCAGAGTATTGTATAACAGTGTAGAGTCCCTCATGGATTTTCTGGATTTCATAAGCCAGCCGCTTCCGGCCCCATTTCTGAACGTCCAGAATCTGCCCATCGGCCTGGGTGATGATGTCTTTGACCTTTTGAATCTCCTCCTCGACTTTTGCGTCATCGAGGCGGGGATGAAGGACAAAGACCGTCTCATAATCTTTCATTCAGTCCTCCTAGCTACGATCTTTGGGTTCGGTCTCTGACAGCCGAACCAATCCCCCTAAGTTGATCATTAGATGGTCCATGAACCATCTTTAGAACAACCCGGCTACCAACTTGTGGATGCTCCAAATCAGAGGCGTAAAGACCAGGGATACAATCGCCATGAGTTTGAGCAAAATATTCATCGCCGGTCCGGATGTGTCCTTGAAAGGGTCACCGACCGTGTCACCAACCACCGCGGCCTTGTGGGCATCCGAACCCTTGCCCCCAAAGTGACCCGCTTCGATATACTTCTTTGCATTATCCCAGGCGCCGCCGGAATTAGCCAGCAGCAACGCGAGGGGTACGCCCGAGATCAGGGCGCCCGCCAGGAATCCGCCGAGGGTCTCCATGCCGAGGATCGCCCCAACGGCGATCGGAATAATGACGGCCAGGGTTCCCGGACGGATCATCTCTTTCAGCGCGCCGGCGGTGGTGATATCGACACACTTCGCATACTCGGCGCGCGCCGATGGATCCCCATCCTTGAGACCCGGGATCTCCCGGAATTGACGCCGGACTTCATTGATGACCTTGAATGCGGCCCGGCCCACCGCCGCCATCGTATCAGCAGCAAAGAGAAAGGGGGTTACACCGCCGAGAAAAAGCCCGACGAGAACCGGGATATCCATGATATTCATCTCGAGATTAAATCCTGTAACCACTTTCACGCCTTTTACATAAGCGGTGAAAAGGGCCAGGGCGGTTAGGGCGGCCGAGCCTATGGCAAAACCCTTTGCAATCGCGGCCGTGGTATTGCCGGCGGCATCCAGGCTGTCGGTGCGCTTGCGGATCTCGGGACCCAGATGAGCCATCTCGGCAATCCCCCCGGCATTATCGGCAATGGGACCGTAGGCATCAACCGAGACGGTCATGCCGGTAATCGCCAGCATTCCGATGGCGGCCAAGGCGATCCCCAGGGTTCCCCCAAGGTGGTAGGCGACGAGAATCGCTATTGAGAGGATGAAGATAGGCAATACCGTGCTGCGCATGCCGAGCCCAAATCCATGAATGATATTGGTGGCGGAACCGGTTTGGGAGCTCTCGGCAATCCCCTCAATCCTCTTGCCGGTTGTATAATACTCCGCGACAAGACCGACAATCGTGCCGGCGACGAGCCCGCAGACGCTTGAGAAGAAGTATCTCAATCCGGAAACCTCGCCAATACGGGGGAAAAAGATAAGGGTGACGGCCAAACCTCCTAGCATGAAGAGGAAGGCCGCTCCCAGTGTCCCGTTTCTCAAGGCGGCTGTCGCGTCTCCATCCTCCTTGACGCGAACGAAGAGAAGTCCAAGGAGTGAAGCGACAATACCCACCGAGACCAGACTCATGGCGTAGCCGATGATCGATCCCGCGAAGGGCCTATATGCATCAACAGCAAAGGCGATCACCAGGGCGCTGATGATGGCGCCGACATACGATTCGAAAAGATCGGCCCCCATACCGGCGACATCACCCACATTGTCACCGACATTGTCGGCGATGACGGCGGGATTGCGGGGATCATCCTCGGGAATACCGGCCTCCACCTTGCCGACGAGGTCGGCGCCGACATCGGCCGCCTTTGTAAAAATGCCGCCCCCGACACGGGCGAAGAGAGCAATCGATGACGCCCCAAGGGAGAATCCCGTGATAATGCTGGCCGCGTTCTGCAGTCCCAGAGAATGACCGAAAATGAGAAACAGAGCGGAAAGACCCAGCAGCCCCAAACCAACCACGGAGAATCCCATGACGGCGCCCCCCGGGAAAGCCACATTGAGGGCTTTGTTAAAGGATTCCTGTGCGGCATGCGCCGTGCGCGTATTGGCGCGCGTTGCGACACTCATCCCCACGAAACCGGCGAGCATCGAACAGCCGGCCCCCGCGAGATAGGCAATGGCCGTCCGCCAACCCAATCCCGCCAGGGTGTTCGACTTAATTCCCACCGAAATAATGAGCGCCATGGCCGCGATAAAGATGAGCAGGGTTTTATATTCCCGTCCCAGAAAAGCCATAGCTCCTTCATAGATCGCATCGGAGATCTCCACCATCCGTGGTGTGCCCGGATCCTTTGAGAGAACCTTCCAGCGCGCGATCCCCCAAGCCGCCGCAAGACTCACCAATCCCATCAAGAGTGCGACGATGACAGCCGTGGGCATCGATTCCATGGGTTACATACCTCCCTCTGACTCCGTATCCGTCAGTTCGCCTGGCCCGAGCGCTCCGTTATAAGCGTTCATGGCCGCTTCCAGCCCCTCCCCGATAGCCAAATGGACGGCTTCCGCCGCCCAGGGGAGAATCCGATTCCACATCTCTTCTTCTTCCGGCGACTCAACTTCTAAAACAAAGTCGGCGGGATCTTGGTTGGGTGGCGGCGCTCCGATCCCCAATCGCAACCGGGGAAACTGATCGGTCTTTAATGCCTCCACCAACGAAATCAAACCGCGGTGGCCACCCGAACCACCGCCGGGCCGAAATCGAATCCGACCCAAAGGCAAGTCAAGATCATCGGTCAGAACCAGGATTTCTTCAGCCCCGATACCGGCCCACTCCGCCCATTCCGCGACGGCCGGGCCACTGAGATTCATATAGGTGCGGGTTCGGACGAGTTCCACTTCACGACCGGCGAGGAAAATCGTTGTGACGCTGACCCGGCCCTGGCTGCGAAACTCATTTCCACCGGCCTTCCGACGGATCAACTCAAGGAGGCGGACACCCAGATTGTGTCGAGTCGACACATATTGAAGGCCCGGATTTCCCAATCCAACGATTGACTTCAAGAGCTCACGGCGATTCCGGGATTCTGCCTCCGCCGGTGCCGGCGTCGACACAAGACCGGTCTAGCTCGCCGAATCCTCTTTCTTGGCCCCTTCATCCGCAGCTTCAACCACAGCAGCTTCTTCAGCCGCCGCCGCTTCCGCCTCTGCCTCGGCCACTGTTTTCTCTTCGATCCTTTGACCGGTGATCGTCACGACGACCGCTTCCGCAGCATGCCGAATGAAAACCCCCTCGGGGGGTACGATATCCCTGACATGTAGAGCCTGCCCCTTTTCCAGCGCACTCACATCAACCTCGAGATACGAGGGGATATTGATGGGGAGGCATTCGATTTCCAGCACTCTGAGAACATGATCCTGGACGCCGGCCTGATCTTTGACGCCAATCGACAATCCGGTGAGATGAATAGGCACCGACAACTGTAAACGGCGCCCCGCCATCAATTCCTGAAAATCGGCATGGACCAGACGGGAATGAATGGGATTTCGTTGGACATCCTTTATCAATGTCTGAATCGAGCGCCCTCCCTCATCTTTGAGCTGGAGTTCCACAACGAGACTCGATCCCTCGCCACGGCGAAGCACCGACTCCAGTTCACGCGAGGATACAGAGATCATCAAGGGCAGTTCTCCGCCATAGATGATAGCGGGCACCTCTCCCCCGGACCTCATCCGGCGGGCCGGCCCCTTACCCGTTTCGGACCGGATGGAAGCGTCTAGGGTAACGGATTTCATGTCGCCAAACCTCCTTTAAAACCGGCTACTATGACAGATTTCTTATGATTTTGAGAAACCCCGTGTCTCGCCGGATACTAGATAAAAAGACTACTGAGGGATCGTTCCTCGTGAATTCTGCGGATGGCCTCCCCCAACAACTCATCAATAGACAACACGCGAATGCCGATCCCCTCCGGCACGTGCTCTTGCGGGATTGTATCCGTCACGACCAGTTCCTGGATATCCGAATTCCTCAAATTCTCAAAGGATTTCTCCGTGAGAATGGCATGAGTGCAGCCGGCATAGATCGTGCGAGCTCCATTTTCTTTCAAAGCCGCCGCAGCACGGGCCAAGGTTCCGCCGGTTGATATCATATCATCGAAAATGATCGCATTCTTGCCCTCAACCTCACCGATGAGATGCATGACAGCTGTTTCACCATCATCCGTCCGTCGCTTATCGACGAGAGCCAGATCGGCGCCGAGACGCTTCGCATAGGCGCGGGCCATCTTGGCGCTTCCGATATCCGGACCGACAACCACCGTATCCTTCATGGCCCGATCCCGAAAATACCCCAAGAGCACGGGCGCCGCGAAGAGGTGATCGAAGGGGATATCGAAAAACCCCTGGATCTGCGAAGAGTGGAGATCCATTGTCAACACCCGGTCGGCTCCAGCAACGGTCACAAGATTCGCGACCAGCTTTGCGCTAATGGGAGCCCGAGGGCGATCCTTCCTATCTTGACGGGCATACCCAAAATACGGAATGACCGCCGTCACACGGCGGGGTGAAGCCCGCCGGAGGGCATCGACAACGATGAGGAGCTCCAGTAGGTTCTCGGCGGGAGCCTGCGTCGGTTGAACGACGAAGACATCACAGCCCCGAACATTTTCATTAATTCGGACCCGGATTTCCCCATCGTTAAATCGGCTGACCTTTGCATCAGAGGGCTCGATGCAGAGGTATTTGCAGATTCGGTCCGATAGGGGCCGGTTGGCCGTGCCCGTGAAGATCCGAAGAGTATCCAACATAAATGCCAATCCCAGAACAAGGCCCCGGTGATGTTCCGGGACCTTGGGTTCTTTACTTCCTCTTAGAATCCAAGTAAGACCAGAAAACTCTGGGGCGGGAGGACTCGAACCTCCGGTAACAGGATCCAAAATCCTGTGTCTTACCACTAGACGACGCCCCAAGCCAGATGCACATCTTAGCGCACCTGGTTCTTATCGTCTAGTCTCCTGGACGAGGGCTAGAATCAAGTCCTTGTGGGAGACCGATCGGTTTTACCGATCCACATTGTTCCCCGAAACCATTGAGGCCACGATCCTTGACGGCCTCCACACTCTACTACGTCAGAGGAGCCGCTTCCAGCATCTCCAGGTATTTGGCGATAATCTGATCCTCCATCTCCTGCCGGGTTCCCCGGTTGATGGGATGCACCAAATCCTGGTAGGTACCGTCCGGCTTCCGCCGGTTGGGCATGGCGACAAAAATTCCCTTCGACCCCTTGATGATCTTCATCCCCCGGATCACAAAGCAGTTATTGAGGGTCATGGTGACGAAGGCTTTTAGCTTGTCGTCATTGCGCAGAGTGATGCGAATTTCGGTGATTTCCATTGAATCACCACCTTATGTTGGTCTGTTTAGGACCTACACAGTCCCCTGCTTACGCGGGCCTACAAAGAGACGACGCAAAATCGACTCAGATCAACGCTGCCAACAGGATAATACTTTATCCTTGGGACGTCACCCTTATCTCCAGACCCATCCCTTCTGCGTCGCCCGTACCAGCTCGATACGACACCCGGAATCCATGAAGGCCCTCCGGGTTTCCTGTACCCGATCCTTCGGAGCGGGCCAGAAAAAGAGTGCCGATCCACTGCCTGTCATCCGAACAATGGGATAACCTAGCTCTTCTAAACGATCCCTGTATTCCAAGAGCTTCGGCGCCATTGTTCGAGCGGCCGCTTCAAGGTCATTGTTAAGTAGATCCGCCAATTCCCTGGCATCTCCAGTTACTATCAATTGCTGTACCATCTTTGCACTTAGCGAGTTACGTGTCAAGCTTGGCTCAAAACACCCGTACACCTCACGCGTGGCCAGGTGGATCGGCGAAAGCAACAGCCCACACTCGATATCTATATTGGGGTGAAGGGGTTCCAGAATTTCTCCACGTCCTATGGCCCGGCAGGTCCCCCCTCGCAGGAAAAAAGGAATATCGGAACCGATCTCTGCCGCCAAGGACTCCAATTCCCGCAATTCCAGGGCCAGGCCCCACAGAACCGAACCGGCTGCCAGGGCGCATGCAGCATCGCTACTGCCGCCGCCCAGCCCCGCGCCCGCCGGGATCCCCTTCTTGATCTCCACCTCCATCCCCAAATTATTCCGCCCGACTTCGGTTCGAAGCCTATTCAACGCCTTCCAAACCAGGTTTTCCTCTCCATCCGGAATCCCCGGATCATCGCATACAACCCGAAGATGACCGGTACGGGAGGGTCGGAATTGGAGGGTGTCGGAGAGGTCGACGGTCTGCAGGATCGTGTCGATTTCATGATACCCATCGGGGCGCCGGCCCAGAACCCGGAGCCCCAGATTGATCTTGGCATAGGCTTCGGCGATGCGGGGCTCCAGCGTCTCCGCCGTCTGTTCTCTTCGCGGCGTCATCAGGAAGGGATGAGATAGAGGAAGGTGAGGACGGCGCCGAACCAGAGAATGATATTAATCAACAGCGGGCCGTCGGCCAGCAGCGCCTCGGAGGGGGCGCCTCCCTGCCCCTTTTTGAAAACCAGATAGAGATATCTGAAAATCCCAAAAACGACAAAGGGGACGGTATAGACCAATCGGGAGGTACCCAATCTTGCCTGTGTTTGAGGAGAGACCGTATATATTGTATAACCAAGAATCGTGGCGGCGGTAACAATGGAGATAAATTGATCCAAGAGCGCCGGAGGATATTCGGCCAGGATCGCCCGGTGGGATCCGGCGTTATCGAGGAGGAGGGTGCGTTCATGCCGGCGCTTGGCCACGGCGAGAAAGAGAGCCAGAAAAAAGGTGCAAACCAAAAGCCAAGGAGAGATTTCCGCCGGAGGAGATAAGACCTCAACACCGGCCACGGCGCGTATAACAAACCCGATAGCGATGATCATCACATCAAGCAATACCACTCGTTTCAACTTCCAGGAGTAGAGAAGATTCACAATGAAATAGGCCATGGCCAGAATTCCGAAGGATCGCTGCAGTTTAAAGGCCAATATCAATCCGGTGAAGGCCAAAACCAACGCAAGGACAAGAGCGCCCGTGATGGGGAACCGTCCGGCGGCAAGGGGGCGGTTTTTCTTTTGGGGATGGGCTCGATCCTGCTCGAGATCCGCCAAATCGTTAAAGATATACACGGCTGAAGAGAGCAGGCAGAAGGTGCCGAATCCGGCCAGAGCCCTGAGAAGACTCGCCGTGTGCGTGAATTCTTGGGCGAAGACGACACCGGCAAAGAGGACGACATTCTTGGTCCACTGGCGAACCCTCAGGAGATGTATCAGGGTTTTCATGATTCCGCCAACTCCCCGAGATACTCCCGTAATCCTGCGCGCCATGACGGCGGAGACCAGGAAAAGGTGTGCCTGAAATTGGAGGTGTCGAGGACGCTATAACGCGGCCGCTCTGCAGGCCGATGCGATTCCATCGTATTCAGGGGATGAAGCCGGGTCTCTGCGAGACCGGAAAGCTTGAGGATCTCTTGGGCGAAGTCAAACCAAGTGGTGGCCCCATCTGATGTCAGATGATAAATGCCATAGAGACCCGATCCGAGCAACCGATCAACCCCTTCCGCCACATGAGGGGCATAGGTGGGCGCCAGGATCTGATCAGAAACGACATCCAATCTCTCACCCAACCGAGCCTTCCGAAGAATCGTCTCGGGGAAGCAAGCGCCACCCACACCGAAAAGTCCCGAAATGCGAATGATGACGTGCCGTGCGACGATCCCGGCGACGGCCTCTTCGCCAAACGACTTGCTCCGGCCATAGACATTCAATGGATTCTTGGCATCATGCTCTCTATACGGCTCTTTAGAAGTTCCATCGAAGACATAATCGCTGCTGAAATAGATAAGATCCGCACCATACTTCAACGCCGCGGCGGCCACATTTCTCGCGCCCCAAGCGTTGATCCGGAAGGCCTTCTGCGGATCTGATTCACAAGCGTCAACATGGGTCCAGGCCCCGCAATGAAGGATCGTTTCCGGCCGGATATCACCAGCGACCGCGAAGACCTCTGCGGTCTTTTCGACATCCATCTCTTCACGACCGGTAATCACCACCTCATGGCGGGATTGAAGCCTCTTGATCAGAGCCCTCGCCAACATTCCCTTACCACCGGTGATGAGGATCTTCACAACGCTCGTCTCCCATTCCTATTTTGGGACCTCAACTGCTTTAAACCCTCAATTTCTCCCGCAGCCAGTTCCGGGCCGTCTCCAAAGTCTCTTCCAACTTTTCTGGATCACCCACACCCCCCAGCGCCATCCGGGGTTTCCCGCCGCCCCGCCCCCCCGAAACGGCAGCTGCGGTTCGAATCAGCTCATCGGCGCGCAGATCGATTTCGGAAACCAGATCCTGGGTGACAAAGGCCAGCAGAGGCATCTTGTCCCCGACCCTGGCCACGAGCAAACCGGCGCCGGATCCAAGGGCTTTCACAATATGGTCCCCTTGCTTTCTCAGAAGATCGACCGAAGCCGCCTCAGTCTGGCCCACAACAAACTTCCGGCCTCCGATCGACTCGGCATTCTTAATGAGATCTTCGAGATTGGAACTCGGTCTCTGCTCCAAGGCATTGCGGACATCCTTGCGAAGCTTCGCGATTTCAGCAAAAAGCTGATCCACCTTGGGCGCGATTTCATTTTGTGGAACCTGGAGTGAACGCCGGAGATGACGCATCGTCTCCTGCATCTCACGCCGGACGAGAAAGGCCTGTTCTCCCGTCACGGCCTCAATCCGGCGAATACCGGCGCTGATCGTGCCTTCCTCGAGAAGAATACACTGCCCGATCTCAGCTGTATTCCGCACATGCGTTCCCCCACAGAGTTCCCGGCTGGCCTCGCCGATCTCCACCCGCCGGACCCGGTCTTCATATTTTTCACCGAAGAGGGCCATGACTCCGGCTTCGATCGCCGCATCATAATCCGACCAATGAATATTCACAGGAATGGCCTGGAGGATCCTATCATTGATCCATTGTTCAACCGCGGCCAATGGCTCGGGCTCCACCGGTCCGTAATGGGTAAAGTCAAATCTTAACCGCGCCGGTGACACGAGCGATCCGGCCTGGGTGACATGAGTTCCGAGAACCTCACGCAGCGCGGCGTGAAGCAGATGTGTAGCGGTATGGTTTCGCGCGGTGGATATCCGGTTGGATGCCGAGACGGACGCCCGAACCGGTTTATCATTCCACCCTCCCCTGCTGAGTTTCACGCGATGGAGGATTTCGCCGCTGCGCTTTTGCGTTTCCAGGACTTCTGATTCCAGGCCGTCGTTGAAGAGAATCCCGATATCCCCGACCTGGCCGCCCGATTCGGGATAAAAGGGTGTTTCCTCCAGCACAACCCAATACTCACCCGGTTTGTCCGGCACCGGAGCTATCCGCCGAACCCGTGTTTCAATCTCCAGAGACTCATTTCCAACGAAACGGCTGCTCTCCCCTTTGGAATATTCCGTCCATTCCAAGGACTCTCCATCCGATTTCTGAAACGTAGAAGCACTGCGGGATTTTTCCTTCTGCCGCTCCATTTGCCTTGTGAATCCTTCTTCATCCACTTCCAGACCCTGCTCAGCAGCCATCTCCCGCACCAAATCAAGGGGAAAACCATAGGTGTCGTACAGCAGGAAGGCATCCTTCCCCGCGAGTCTTTTTGATTCCGAATCCCGCACTGTTTGGGCCAAACGCTCGAAGCGGTTCAAGCCGGCCTCCAGGGTTTCGGTGAATCTTTCCTCTTCACCCTTCAACGCCATCGAAACCCGGGGCAGAGCTTCAACTAATTCAGGATAGGCGGGGGACATGACCTCTGTCACCGTTTCAGCCAGCCGGTGGAGGAAAGGTTCCCGCAATCCCATGAGGTGGCCCTGCAGGGCGGCGCGTCTCAAAATTCTACGAAGGACATAGCCCCGTCCTTCATTGCTTGGCATGATCCCTTCGGCAAAAGCAAAGGTCAGGGCCCGGACATGATCGGCGACAATGTTCATCGAAGAGGCATGACCGGCATATGGCTTTTGTACAAACTCTTCCAAACGCCGGATAACCGGCTGGAATAGATCGGTGGCGAAAATCGTCTGCTGGCCTTGCAGAACCATAACAACCCGTTCCAGACCGATGCCGGTGTCGATGCCGCGATTCAGGAGCGGCGCCAGGCTGCCATCGGGCTGTTTATCAAACTGCGGGAAGACGAAATTGCCGATCTCCACCCAGCGATCGCAATCGCACCCCGGTCCGCAATTGGGATTGGAACACTCAAAAGACGGGCCCAGATCGTAGTAAACTTCCGACGAGGGGCCGCAGGGTCCTGTGTCGCCCGCCGGTCCCCAGAAATTATGTTCCTCCCCCAGGCGAAAGATCCAATCCTCCGGCAATCCAATCTCGTCACGCCAAATGGCGAAGGCCTCGTCATCATCATTGAAAACCGAGACGCGCATCCGCTCTTCAGGGATCCCATAAACATTCCGGAAGAGCTCCCAATTCCAGGAGATCGCCTCCCTTTTAAAATAATCTCCGAAAGAGAAGTGGCCCAGCATTTCAAAGAATGTACAATGCCGCGGCGTCCGCCCCACATCTTCCAGGTCGGTTGCCCGGAGGCACTTCTGGACGGAAACGGCGCGCCGGTATTCCGGATTTGCAGTGACCCACATCGATTTAAAGGGAACCATCCCGGCCGATGTGAAAAGCAGCGTCGGATCCCCCTGGGGCAACAATGGCGCGCTTTTACAAAAGCGATGGTCCCGCTCTTTGTAGAATTCCAAAAATATTCTACGGATGTCCGCTGCAGTCATAATCCATTACTCTCTCCGGCTGCGGGTTATTAGGAACCGAAGGATCGGTTTCAATCAAATCCCCCATCTGCCGGCGTTTCGACCTCCGCCATCTCTCCGGCCAAACGGCGGGCCAAAGAGAGCGGATAACCCTTCGTGCGCAACCACCGTATAAGAGAAACCCTCCGGCTCTTCAAATCACCGGAAAGGCTTCTCCACCGGCGCAGCGCTTGAGAACGCGCCATTTCCTCTTCGGGAAACTCGGCCTGGAATTCGCTCAAGACCCTTTGCCGGATCTCCAGAGCCACGCCGCGCGCCGAAAGTTCCCGATCGATCATCCTATATGATTTGGGACGAAGCCGGATCCGATCCCGAACAAAGAACGTTGCGAATCGTTCATCGTTGATCCACCCCCGAGCTTCATAGATGTTGAGCAGATCTTCTATGCGCTCGTTCGCATGTCCCTTTTGTTTGAGACGTCTTTCCAGCTCCTTGCGGCATCTTTCCCGGACTTTGAGAAGTCTCAACGCATCCCGCTCGAGGGCCGCATCCCGCGCCGGGACAGGGGGCTTCACGACTTACCGCGCCCCTTCCGCGAGCCTTTCCCAGACGTTACGATCGCCTCCACCGATTCGGCGGAGAGGCTCTTTGGAGTCGGCAGCTCAGCGGCCTGGCGAACCTCTTTTTCCAGCTTTGCCAGGAGCGCGGGCTGATCGAGAAGGGATTTTCGGGCGTTCTCCCGTCCCTGGCCGAGACGCTCTTCACCATAGGACATCCAGGTTCCCGATCGTGAAACAATGCCGAATTCAATACCCAGATCGAGGAGTTCACCGGTCGTGTTGATCCCTTCATTAAATAGAAGATCGAATTCCGCCGACCGGAAGGGCGCGGCAACCTTATTTTTAACCACCCGGACCCGCACACGGTTTCCGACAGCCTGTTCCTTCTCTTTGATGCTCGCGACCCTGCGGATATCCAACCGAACCGATGAATAGAATTTGAGGGCGTTGCCACCCGACGTCGTTTCAGGATTTCCGAACATGACACCGATCTTCATCCTGATTTGATTAATAAAGATAATGATGCAGTGGCTTTTGCTGATCGAGCCGGTCAGCTTTCGCAGCGCCTGGCTCATCAATCGCGCCTGAAGTCCCACATGAGCGTCACCCATCTCCCCTTCGATTTCCGCCCGGGGGACGAGCGCCGCGACCGAATCGATGGCGATAATATCAACCGCGCCACTTCGCACCAGTTGATCTGCGATTTCAAGAGCCTCCTCACCTGTATCAGGCTGGGAAACATGGAGGTTTTCGATATCCACGCCAAGAAGCCGCGCATAGGAGGGCTGGAGAGCATGTTCGGCATCGATAAAGACGGCATTGCCGCCGAGTTTTTGGGCCTGCGCCAGTATCGAAAGGGTCAGGGTCGTTTTGCCGGAAGATTCGGGTCCGAAGACCTCAATCACCCGTCCCCTCGGAATTCCTCCGACACCGAGCGCGATATCCAAACCGAGGCTTCCGGTGGGGATAACATCCAAGGCCTTCGGAGCCTTATTATCTCCCAGACGCATGATCGACCCCTGACCGAACTGCTTCTCAATCTGAGATACAGCCAATTCAAAAGCTTTGGCTCTTTCATTGGTGTCTGACGCCATCAGTTATTCTCCTTCATCAGGCGGCTCATTCCCGCGGGAGGGAGCCTCCACGAGTGTTGTGTACAGAGGTCCTTGGGGGCGTAGGATGCTACGAAATAACTGCATCGAACGAATCATAAAAGGCCCGGGGGCGGGTGTCAAACCGCCCTGGGAGCCCTCGAGAGCCGCCCCATCCAATTTTTCCCCACGCCGGACCCGGCCCAAAGTTAAATGGGCGCGGAAGGGTTTATCTGGAGGGCCAAATCCAAAATCCCTCAAACGGGCCTGAGTATCATCTATCAGAGGAGTGAGACGATTCTCGAGATCATTCAATCCCACCCATATAACCTGGGCCTTGCGGCTGGATGGAAAGGCTCCAAGCCCGCCCCAGGAGACAGGCACGGCATCCCAAGCGCCGGCCAACCTCTCGATGGCGCGCCGGGCCTGCATCAACCGGCCCTTGTTCAATCCGCCAAAGAAATAGATTGTCAAATGCAGGTTCTCCGGAGCCACCCACTTTACACATCCCCGCCCGAGCTTTTCCATCATCTGAGAGGAAAGTGCTGTCGGATAGGCGAGGTCCTCTTTTGAGAAGGTCAGCGCCAGAAAGCACCGGGTGATCCGCTCTCCCTTATCTTCCATCCCGAGACCTCCCCGGCTCTTCCTCGACGAGTCCTCTCATTAAAACGAGACGAAGCACGTTCAGTGCCGCCACAACCGACCGCTCGATATTTCCAACCCGGTGGCTCCTGAATTGGAACGGGAAAGCCCGGCAATGAGGCCCTTCCGCACATCCGACATAAACTAATCCAACCGGTTTCGCCGGCGTGGCGCCCGACGGGCCGGCGATACCCGTTGTCGAAACGGCGACATCACTCCCGAGTTTCCGGCGGACCCCCTGCGCCATGGCGCAGGCGACTTGGGGGCTGACGGCGCCATGTTCTCGTAGGAGTCCGGGATCAACGCCGAGGAGATCCTCCTTCGCCCGGTTGCTGTAGGCCACGATCGAGCCGAGAAAGTACCGCGAACTTCCAGGCTCACGGGTGATCCAGCTTCCCAGCGTTCCTCCCGTGAGAGACTCCGCGACACCGAGAGTGCGGGATGACGAGGACAGAAGTTTTCCCACAACACCTTCTAATGTGTCGCCATCCTGGCCATAGGCTGCATCGCCCATGACCTCGGCGACACGAGCCGTCACCGCGGCGAGGTTTCGTGAAAGCTCCGGTTCCACACCGCTCAATCCAAGGACGATATCGACGAGACCGGGTTGGCAGAGATAGCCGACCTCAACCTCTGGTGATAGCACCGGGAAAACTCTATTGACCACCTCCGTCTCCGGCAGGCCACAGGTATGAAGGGTCCGCCATCGGCGAAGCCGTTCCCCAGACCACCGCTCCAACAAACGCGTCGCATGCAATCCCCAGATGGCCTCCATCTCAGAGGGAACACCGGGCAGCGCGACCACAAGCGTCCCCCTCTCTTCGAGGGCAAAACCGGGGGCCAGGCCTTTGGGGTTTTCCAGGGCTTCCGCGCCCAGCGGCAGAAGGGCGGATGATTCTTCAGGGAGCCCGCCGGGACCCGATCGATGACGGAGCCGCCTGCGGATATTCTCAGCGGAGGCTTCGTGCAGGGCCAGCCGGCGACGGCATGCGCGGGCTACACCGGATCGGGTTTGGTCATCCGGCGTCGCGCCCAGACCGCCGGTCAGCACGACGAGTTCCGTCCTTCCCAGCCATTCATCCAGTGTATCCCGGATCTCCTCCGGATCATCGCCCACGCTGATCACACGTAGAATTGTGAAACCCTCCCGCGCAAGAAAACGGGTCAAGAAGAGGGCGTTTGTATTAGCATGCGAGCCGTCAAGGAGCTCGGATCCAATGGAGATAAGGCAGGCGTTCATGGTCGGACTCCGGTCATTGTGGTAGTAAGCCGAATGCGTCAAGAAGCCGTAAGACGATCTGAGCGTAGATTCCCGCGATGACATCGTCAGCCATGACGCCCCACCCCTTAGGCAGCGCCTGGATCTGGTAGGCTGGAGGCGGTTTAACAATATCCATGGCACGGAAGAGGAAAAATCCCAAGACCAGCACGACGGGCGACCAGGTAAATCCCCAGATGGTAATGAGAGCGCCGGCGACCTCATCTATGACGATCGGAGAGGCATCCCCGCCCCAGGCCTCTTCCCCCCGGCGGCTGGCCCAGACTCCAACGAGTGTAATAAAAATGATGACGCCCAAAAGAACGACGGGCGAGGGTGTATAACTCCACCCACCCGCCATGCCGAGCAGTAGATAGAGCACCAAGGTCGCGAAGGTCGCGGGTGCGAAAGGGAAAAACCCGGTCCCGAAAAAACTCGCCAACATCAATGAGGGCTTCCGCCATACAGCTCGTTTGTTATGGACTCTATTGAGCTTCACCTATCCCCTCCCTGATCGATCAACGGGGAGTGCTCATCACCGCATCACCCCTAAAGAATTGGAGTATGCCACAACCGCAGGCCGAAGCCGATGAAAAGAGTGAGTTTGGGGATTAGGGAGCGGGGGTGAGTTCGCGCAGCACCATTTTTGTCATCGTCTTGAGCGTTTCCAATACACCCCGGCCCTGATTGGCGACAGCGTGGAAGCAAGGATTCTCGCCGACACCGAGGCTGCGCCTCATGACCTGCTCTGGAGTTTTGGGGTCGAGATCCCTCTTATTCAGCTGAAAAACCTTCGGCATTTTTGTGAGATCCAGCCCCAATTCCACGAGATTCATCTCCAAGTCTTTCAGACTATCCTCATTGGCATGAAGCCGGTTGGGATGCGAATCAGCTACGAAAATGATCCCGTCGACATCGCGAAGCATCACCAGCCGGCTGCGCCGGAAGCGGACCTGGCCGGGAACCGTGTAAAGATGAATCCGGGTCTGAAAACCAGAGCCGGAGCCCAGATTGAGGGGAAGGAAATCAAAGTAGAGGGTCCGATCTTCCTCGGATTTCAAGGCGACCCATTGCCCGCGGAGATGCGGCGGGATGCGGTTATGAAGATGCATCAGGTTTGTGGTCTTGCCTCCAAACCCGGGACCGTAATAAACGATCTTCAGGTGGAGCTGACGCTGATCAAGATGGACTAGAGCCATATCCCCCTCCGGGGGGATGAAAGACAGCCGCCATGTTGTCTAGCCATCGATGCATCTTCCGAGGCGCTTATACAAATGGCAAACCCTTCTGGCTGGATTACTCGAACATCCTCTCGATGTCTTCCGAGATCTGCTCAAACTCTTCCTCCCCAAGCGCCCGCGTCATTGACTCGGCGGGAGGGGTTAAAGCAGCATGCAGCAACGGCTGAATCCGCGGACGTGTTTTGCGGATGGAATGGCGGACAAGACCGAGTGTCGTCGAACGATCGAACAAGACGGCCATCAACATCCCATCGCAAATCTGGGTGATATACACTCCATGACGTTCCCCTTGATGAAAGAGATCGTGAAAGGTCTCCTCACCGAGCAGCCTCGCCAGTTCACGATTCGCCGCGAAATCAGAGGCGCTCAAGCTGACAAAAGAGGTAATATCGAATTGGGGGATGACGGTTCCAACCATTGTCAGCAGCCGCCCCGCCGAATCCATGAGCATAGACGTCAGAGCGCCCGATTTCGTCAGGAACCGCCGCAATTCCGATTGCAGGGAAAGGATCTCCCCCTCTCCCCCATACCACTGCAGGTGAACCATCGGTTCCCCTCCCTTCTCATGGGATCAGATCGGGAAAGAGACTGTGCGACCAACTCAACCGAGTAAGGCGGAATTCAAGTGTAAGTCAAGGGTTTTCTATAGCTCTTTGCGGCCTTCCAGCGATCGCGTCAGCGTGGCTTGATCAAAAAGTTCGAGATCGCTGCCCATCGGAACGCCCCGGGCGATGCGGGTGACCTGGACCGGGTGTCCTTCTAGAAGGGATCGGATCAAGTGGGCTGTGGCTTCCCCCTGCGGAGTGGGGTTGGTCGCCACGACCACCTCTTGGAAACGCTCTTTTCGGACCCTGTCGATGAGGGCTTGAAGACCTATCTCTTCAGGACCCGCCCCATCGAGGGGCGACAAAGAACCCCGTAGAACGTGGTAGAGGCCCTTAAAGGCTCCTGTCCGCTCAAGGACAACGACATCGCCGGGCTGCTCTACAACGCAGAGCAAGGAGAGGTCGCGTTTATCATCCCGGCAAATATAACAAGGCTGAGTTTCAGAGACATTGCCGCAGGTAAGACAGGTTCCGACCTCGTCCCGAACACGAAGGATCGCGTTTGCCAGATCGCGGGCATTCTCATCGGGCACGCGGAGCAGATGAAAACCAAGCCGCTGGGCCGTCTTCACACCAATACCCGGTAGGCGGGCAAGACAGCCGATGAGAGTTTCAAGGTGTTGGGAGCTGTACAACAATGTCTCTTCCTCGAGAGTCTTAGCCGAAGAGGCCCGGCATCGGCAGGCCACCGGTCAGTTTGGACATTTCCTCTTTGAACATCTCTTCGGATTGCCGCTGCGCTTCATTGACGGCGGCGACAATGAGATCCTCCAGCATTTCCACATCCTGCGGATCAACAACTTGCGGGTCGATTTTGAGGGATAGGATTTCATGCCGGCCGTTGGCTTCTACGGTCACCATCCCACCACCGGCTGTCGCCGTGATCCTGCGTTCCGCCAATTCTTCCTTCAGCTCACTCAGTTGCGCCTGCATCTTCTGAGCCTGCTTCATGAGTTTTCCGATATCCATCCTAATAATCCTCCCTCAGCTGTGGCTGCGAACGCTTAGACCGGTCCTTGAATCTCGCCATCCATAAGGCGGGCGATTCGACGAACAGGATCCATTTTCTTTTCGGCTTCCGAGCCCGGGGTCTCCGGGGCGGGCGTCACCCTGCCCTCGACAAATCGACACCGCGTTGCCGGGCCGAAAACATCTTTGATCGCATCCTGTGTCAACCGGCGATGGACGGGAAGTGCCAACTGCTGGGCCATAAAGAGATCCCCCGCCTTCCTTTCAACGATCAATTCCCCATTTTCGAATGATTGGATCCGGCAGGAAGCCAAACATGTCGCCAAAGCCATCTTTTGCGCGCGGACCTGGGAGATCACCCGGCCCCACGGATCGGTCTGTAGATCGCCCTGTGGGTCAGCAGGGACATCGGCCCGGTCATCGGCCCGAACCTCACCCCTGCCGGCGGATGGTGGTTCTTGCCGTGGAGCGGGCTGCGTTTCCCTTACCCGCGGCGGCGCATCGACCTCGCCCAGGGATCCGGCCGGCGGTGCCGGGTTTCGATGGACCGATGAATCTTTCTTCGGCCGCTTGCCGCCGGTGGGTGTCGCATCCGACTCCACCCCACCGAGGAGGTTCAAGATTCGTGCAAGATCCTCCGTTCCCGGCAAAGTAGCACATTCCGCCAAGGCCAGCTCCATGTGAAACCGGGGAAAGGGGGAGCGCCGCATCCGTCCCGCTTCATCCATGAGAATTCTCAGGATTCGAAGAAGATCTTCCGGGGTGAAATGACGGACCTGTTCGCGGTAATGAATCCGCTCATCTTCGGTCGCCTCGAGCAACCCCTCTAATGTCTCATCGGTGGAGACGAAAAGCAGATTACGGACATGCTGGATCAATTCCTCCATGATCTCCTGCAAATTGAGTCCCTGCTGATAAGCGTCGTCCAATTTCGCCAGAACACCCCCGATATTTTTTTCAGAGATCCGCTGCGTCAAATCAAATGTTAAAGATCGGCCGCTGAGGCCGAGAAGAGCCTGAACCATTTTTTCATCGAAGGGGCCCTTCCCCGATGCCGCCACCTGATCCAGCAAGGTCAGGGCGTCCCGGACGCCTCCCTCCGCCCTCCGGGCGATGAGGGTCAGGGCGTCGCGGTCCATTTTAATCTCTTCGGATTGGCAGATCTTCTCGAGGTGTTGCACAATTTGAGCCACGGTCAAACGTCCGAAATCAAAACGCTGGCAGCGGGACATAATTGTCTGAGGAATCTTCAGCGGTTCGGTTGTCGCCAAAATAAAAACGGCGTGGGAAGGCGGCTCCTCTAATGTCTTCAACAAGGCGTTAAAGGCATCCGTCGTGAGCATATGGATCTCATCGATGATCGTGACCTTGGTGCGATAGCGCGACGGGGCGTATCGAACCGTTTCTTTCAATTCCCGGATATCGTCGATCCCGCGATTAGAGGCCCCATCGATTTCAAGAACATCCATGCAAGCACCGCGAGTGATCTCGAGACAGGCATCGCATTTATTGCAGGGCTCCGACGTCGGGCCCTTTTCACAATTCAACGCCTTGGCGAGGATCCGGGCCATCGACGTCTTGCCGACACCCCGAGGGCCGTTAAAGAGGTAGGCATGCCCCGTACGGTTTGTTTCAAGGGCCCGTTTAAGGACAAGGGAAACCGATTTCTGCCCTGCTACATCGGCAAAAGTCTGCGGGCGCCATTTAGAGCCAGAACGACATAGCTCATATTGGTTTTCCTAGTGTCTAAACGAAGGTTTAAACAAGCTGTGAAGTCATCGGCCGTGCACCCCTTCTCGCCCGCCTCTCCAACACCCCCCGTGAGCTGGTGGCTCCGGTCAGGTATAACTACGGCACGCGAGGGTGACCACTTACCGCTGCTACCTCCCGGTCCTGACGGGGTTCATGGGCCATCGCTGCGTAGGACCTGGCCTTCAATGCTCCGTGTCCCACGAGACATGTGAATCAGTCGATCTAAAAGGGGGATTCAACCCCGCATAAGGCGGATTTCGGGCTACAGGGCACCGCCAACTCCCCGTCTAGCACGGCCTAAAATGCTGTCTACACCAAACATGAGGGCGGACCCTCCCCTACGAGTCTCTGTGGAGATGAGCGGATTCGAACCGCCGGCCTCCTCGTTGCGAACGAGGCGCTCTCCCAGCTGAGCTACATCCCCAAAATCTGGCGGAGAGACAGGGATTCGAACCCTGGAAGGGCTTACACCCTTACACGCTCTCCAGGCGTGCTCCTTCGACCACTCGGACATCTCTCCGCAGGAACCGTGTTCAACCCAATCGGAGCCCGCCTGGCAAAGGTTACAACGGACGCCCGCGGGTCTCAAGCCATTACAAACCAGAATCCCTGATGGGGGATTTAAAACCGGCGGAGAGACAGGGATTCGAACCCTGGAGGGGCTCACGCCCCTAACGGTTTTCGAGACCGCCCGATTCAACCACTCTCGCATCTCTCCGCAGCATCTGAAAAAACTCCTGTACAAGGGATTGGGAGGCTTCCACCTCAACACCTCCATGAATCTGAATCCCCTGTGTCAAACCCTCTATTTTTGTTAAATCGGCGCGGCTCCCGCAGGCGCCGAAACGGGGTTCTGGAGCCCCATAGATAATCCCATCGACCCTCGCCAAACCGGCCGCCCCAAGACACATGGGGCATGGCTCTAAAGTCGTATAGAGCCACGCCCCATTAAGCCGCCAATCCCCCACCGTTTGACAAGCCGCTGTAAGGGCCAGCATCTCCGCGTGCGCGGTGGGATCTTTCAAGGCCTCCACCCGGTTGTGCCCGCGGCCGATGATCCGACCATCGCTCACAACAACGGAACCGACCGGCACCTCTTTCTCACCCAGGGCGATCCGCGCTTCATCGATGGCGAGTTTCATCCACCGCTTGATCTCATCGGCCTCCGGGAGATTTGGCATGGGTGAAACCACGGCAAGGTCCTAACGTGACAGAGATCCCAAGCTTGCGATCAATATCCGGACGACTTCCTCCGCTACAAATTCCTGCCGGGGTGGATCGGCTGTGACGGCGCCGGTGTGCGGCGCGACTGATTCTGCGGCTTCCGTTCCGAAACCCTCCGAAAAAACAGCCTGGCCGCCGGGCTCCTTTCTCAAATCCTCATGCACTTCCCAAACCCTGCGGCCATCCTTTGGATCAACAATAGAGAGCGACATGCCGACCCGGGAGAAAGAGGATTGCTCACTCTTCCAATCCGCCTTCTCTCTCTCCCAAGCTGAGATACTGGCATAGAGCAGCCCATCGACATGCAATATCTCGCAAAGCTCTTTTGCCTGATTTGGATCGACCTTCCTATGATCCATCCATACATCCTGGACCTTGGTAAAAAGATCCTCTCTCCCGGCCTTCTGCGCCGTCGTGCGCGCCTGCTGATCATTGACGATGAAAAACCGGTGCTGCTCGGAGGTGAGAAGCGGCACCAAATAGGCATTGACGATATTCTTTGCCTGATCATCCATCACACCGCTGTAGGTCCCGACAAAGACGAGACTCTCGATTTTGCGCTCCGTGAAGGACGGGTCGATGAAAACCTGCGAGGGGCCGCCAACCGTGCTGGCCTGCTGGCATCCCATTGAAGCCAGGATGAGTATGACAAATAAGGCCCGAAGAAACCCCGGGCTCACATTGAAACGGACCACGTGAATTGGACCCTTCTCTATCGCTAACATCTTTTCACTCCTGTCTTTAGTCGGAAAGGTCACGGCCCTCCAGATCCAGCCAAAGACACTGTACGCCCAGGAGGACTTGAACCCCCAACCTTCTGGTCCGTAGCCAGACGCTCTATCCAATTGAGCTATGGGCGCAAAAAACAAACCCCCTCATCGAGGAGATAAATCGCTGCGGAGAGGGGGAGATTCGAACTCCCGGTAGGCTTTCACCTACAACACATTAGCAATGTGCCGCCTTCGGCCACTCGGCCACCTCTCCACGTGGCTGGAATCTATCAAGGCCCCGAGAATGTGTCAAGATTGCACCCACCCGAGTTTAACGGAAACGGGTTTTGACACTCCTCTCTTGCAACAATCGGGCTTATTTCCCGCTCGACACACGCCGGTCCAAAGCCGTCAGGATCCGGCCGCCGCCGATGAGAAGATCGCCCTGGTAGAGCACCGCCGATTGCCCCGGAGAAACTGACTCAGCGGGCTCATTCAACTGTACTTGAAATTCGCCGCTGGGGTTCCATTCAACCGCTTTCACCGCCACCGGGTCATGATGAGCCCGGATCTGCACCTTCAGCTCTTCTCCCGCGAAGTAGGATGAGGGCGCCAGTCGATTGAAGGAATCACCCGCGAGCCCCCAGGCCTGCAGCTCAAGCCGGTCGCCGACCCAGAGCCCATTGGAGAGGGGATCGAGCCGGATGACATAATAGGGACGGCCGGTGGGAGAACTCAGGCCGAGCCCCCTTCTCTGACCCACCGTGTAATGTATAAGGCCCTTGTGCCGGCCGATGATTTCGCCGGCGCCGGTGCGGATCGGCCCGGTCTTGGAAAGGGGCAAATCCCCCCCGCTTCGCTCCCGGATAAAATCGGTATAATGGCCTTCCTTCACAAAACAGATATCCTGGCTCTCCGGTTTTTCCGCCGTCGGAAGCTGCATTTCAGCCGCCAAAAGGCGAACCTCCCCCTTCTCGAGATCCCCCAGCGGGAAAACAAATCTTTCAAGGAGCTCTGATTTCAAACCCCACAACACATAGGATTGATCCTTGAGCCGGTCACGCCCTCGCGCCAGGAGCCACTTGAAGCCCTCCTCCCCCGAGGTCAACAGGATCTTGCGAACATAGTGGCCGGTGGCGACGCCGTGAAACCCGATCTCGTCGACCCATTTCAGCAGCGTGCCGAATTTGACATAACTATTGCAGCGGACACACGGATTGGGGGTCCGCCCCATCGAATACTCGGCGACAAAATCATCGAGAACCGTTTCGCTGAAGCTCTCTTCCATATCCAATACGTAATGTTTCATACCGAGACGGTAAGCGCAGCGCCGCGCCTCCTCGATACTCTCTAGCGAGCAGCAGGTTTTGGGAGAGGATTCGGCATTCCCATAACAGAAAACTTTTAGAGTGGCGCCCATCGTCGGAACACCGGTTTCAGCGAGCAGACCCGCCGCGACGGAGCTGTCGACCCCCCCGCTCATCGCGACAAGGATCCCCTGGTCCCGGCCCCACCCTTTCGGCAAAAACCTCTGCGGATCCTTTGCCAGCCTTCCCGCCATTCCCAATCTCCTCTTCGGCCGGCGGCTTTCCTCCGGCATGGCCCCCTGCGGCATCGCAACACAAAAGGCCTCCCGGGGGAGGCCTTTTGTAAATTTCTCACCCGCTTCTTTTAATTGATTAACCCGCTGACGAGCTGGGGGCTTCCAGTTCCTTCTTTTGCTTCTCTTTATTGGTGATCGTCACGAATTGCTCCATTCGTTCGATCTCACTTGAACATTGCCGGGCACAGAATGATCCATTGACGCATTTTTCAAATTGGGTGATGGCATCCCGGAAAAAACCGACGGCCTCGTCATATCGCTCTGCGGCCTTGGCGTCTTTTGCTTTGGATTCATACACTTTACCGGAGGCGTAGTACAGACACTGATAAGAGGGATCCTGCCGCAAGCCTCTCTCAACGACATTGAGCGCCTTGTCATAGGCTTTCGAATCGTTATACATCAGCGCCAGATTGTAGAAGTTCTCCAGCTTCTCCGGTTCGTGTTCGGTGATATACTCGTACTCTTCCGCCGCCTCCATGGCGAGTCCGGCTTTTTTGAGACAGAGCGCCAGAATCTTGTGCTCGAAGAGGGAACTCGGACTTTCAGGCTCCGCTTCCAATACGGCTCGATAGATCGGGATAGCCTTTTCGGAGAGTTGAACCTGGAAATAGAAATAGCCCAGGATCCTCTGAATGGAAATATCCTCCGGCTGCTTCGCATAGAGCATTTCGTAAAGGTTCATCGCCTCCAGGTAGAGCTTCTTGTCGAGGGCGGTGCGGGCGGCCTGCTGCAACCCGACGATGTCGCTCGGATCGACCGACAGAACCATCTTGGCCATCATCAATGCTTCCGGCCAGGAACCCTGTCTTTCATAAAGATAGGCAAGATTTTTGTATATCCCATGCCGCTCGGGATCCAAATCCAAAATATCCTGATAAAGGCGGATTGATTTCTCCAGATCACCCGAGGCGCCGTAGGTATAGGCCAGCGCCTCTTTAATAGAGAGGTTCCGAGGCTCCACCTCCAAGGCCCTCTGGTAAATATCGATAGCATCCGGATATTTTTTCAGTTGCGTTAGAACGTGTCCGAGATTGAGGTAGGCGTCGATATGATCGGGGCATGTTTCCACCACAAGGGTGAAAAACTCCTCCGCATCCTGATACTTGAGATTCTTCTTGTACTCCATGGCGGTTTGGAAATTCTTCCGGCAGATCTCCTCGGTTGAAAAGACCTCGCTCTGAGCTTCCGCGGCTGTCCACCCCGCGATTGAAAATAGAAGCAGGAAGGTCCATCCCGCTGTCATGAGTTTCATATTGGCAATCCTCAAATGCGCCATCTTTATCACCCCACTGGTCACCCCGAACCAAACATTTCTTGAATTCAAAGTATCAGAGCCCCTTGGGAGGGTCAAGCCGCTCCGGGAGGATCCGAAACAGACGCCGCCGCTCAGTCGCCTCTCTTCATCACATTCCGGAGAACGCGGATATTATCTTGAGCCTGGCGGGCGGCATCTGATTTAGGATCGATCTGCGCCACCTGCCTCCACTCCCTGATCGCCTCTTCATATATACCCGCGTCGGCGAATGCCACTCCCAAATTATAATGGGCCAGCTGACTTTCCGGATCGATACTCAACGCCTTGGTATAGAGGTCCACCGCCTTGGCGAAATTTTCCAAGGAGTAGTAGGCCAAGCCAAGATTGCAGAGAGCCATTACATCATCCGGAGCGTGGGCAACCGCGTATTCCAAATGGAGGATGGCTTCTTCCGCCTTCCCTGTCTCATTCAGCACGACACCCAAGTTTACGCGTGATGGAAGGTGATCGGGATCTCTTCGGATCGCCTCTTCGAAGGCGTACCGGGCCAGATCCCTTTGACCTTCGTCGTAGTAGACATTTCCAAGTTCGTAGAATTTCTGAACACCGACTGTATCGGAACGCATCGCTTCCCAAGCGCTTTTATGCTCCTCGGTCTGCGGGGGCGGGAGATACGATGCATCCAGAACGCTGGGCCGCGGCTCGATGACGGTCATCGGCGGGGTGGAATCGTGAAATTCCGGGGGCTCCGCCTTCACGGGAGGCCGATTTTCCTGCTGGGCCGCCACCCCCCACTGAATGAGAACGATCAGTAAGACAGCTGATCCCAAAACCTGAACCCAACGAAACCTCTGAGACCTTTTCAATCTCCATCCTCCTCAGTTGGCGCGTTCTATCCCGTGTCGCCCCCATTCTGCGACACTCTGCATCGTGTGGCTTCCCAACCGGCATCGCCTTCCATCCTGCCGCAGGATCGATCCCTCTCCGGGCGACCTCATCATCGGCTGTGGAACGTAATCTTTGTCAGTCTGACAGAAGATTCTTGCCCAGGAAAGGGGGCAGACGCCGAAGAGGACCTCCTCTTCGGTCGACGCTGCTAACGCCTTGTTTTTTATAAAGATAGCCAGATGGCAGCCCTCTCCCCGCCCTTACCGAATCATGGTGACTCTCCGGACGATCGTCTTCGGTCCCGACACCCGTGCAAAGTAGATCCCTGAGCCGGCGGGGTGGCCGTTCTCGGTTTTCCCATCCCACAAAATGATCTGCGGATTCTCGAGCACCGGCCCGCGCCATAACGATCGAATCTTCCGCCCGGCCGTATCATAAATCGTCACCGTCACTGGGAGACCCGGCGGAGCCTGAAGCCGGAAGGTTGTGGCGCCCGCACAGGGATTGGGCGCCGGCTTTGAAAAATCGAGAAGAACTCGTCCCGGATTGAGATCAACTGCTCCCAGAATCTGCTCCGAGCCATCGGGAAGAATCATAACGAGGGCATACAGCAGGGCGACGTCGCGAGGTGGATCCGGATCGATAAAAGTACAGGTTGTGCAGACCGGAAGGGAGACGGATGTGAGCCGTGCCGGTTCGCCCTCGGGCCACTCACGGCGGTCGATATGGAGGGCCGGCGGATCGATATCATGCGCGATGAACCAGGTGAGTTGGACCCGCTTATCGACCCACTCTGCGTCGAGCCCCCACATGAGGAGCGGAACGGCGTCGCAACCGATCCCATAAGCCCCGATCGTATCGGGCCATCCTATGGCATTGTTAAAGGGGAGCGCGGGGCTCCCGGGACCGATACGGTAATCGCCGTTCTGGAAATCGCAAAAGAGAGGATCGGCGACAAGATTGGAGTCGGCCCAGTTGGGGAAATTATTCCTGATATCTGAAGAGACCCCGGATCGATAAAGGATATTCCCGGCGAAATCCGGTTCAATGGATTTGCTTTCTGTTATTTCAGCGGGATCTCCGCCGGAAGGCCTAATAGGCGGTCGTGACTGTATGTGGTGCTGGGTTTCGAGGAGCGTCGGCAGTGGGACACCTTCCCCCACATAGATCCCAACAAAGATATTCCCGGTCCAATGGATTGCCTGGTGAGGGTATTGCCAAATGTAACCCTCGCCGCCCAGGCTGATGAACGAATTGCGCTCGACGAGATCCCCTTCAGAAAACTCGCTTTCCGGGTAGCTGCTGTCAAAAAGATTCTTCAGGATCGTGCACTGGCCGCTGGTTCCCAGATCACCCGGCAAACCGGAATTGTTACTGAAGAGATTTCCCCGGATAAAGGACCCGGCGCGTGCGGACAGCCCGCCGATCCCGCCGAAATTCCAGCAATCATCATAGGGATCTACATTACTATAACTATGATTATTCCGAATTTTATTGCCGGTCACCTCGGAGCTCACGGCATAGATACCGCCTCCATTGGGCGAACCGTTATTCTGAATCAGGTTGCGCTCCAGCCCGGCATCGGAGCAGCAAACGCCACCGCCGCTGCCATGGTACGAATCGCAGGGATTCGTCGGCCAATGGCCGGGACTGATCTCAACGGAATGATTATTTTGTATAATATTGCCGATCACGCGGGAATGATTGTCGGCATAAATCCCGCCGCCACAGGGTGAATAAGATGAGGAATCACCCTCGGCCAGGTTGTTTTCTATGATACATCCTTGTACGAGCGCTGGGGCGTCACAACGGAGTCCTGCGCCGATCCGCTGCCGCCCACCGGTTAGAGTGAAACCGCCCAGTTCCGCAAAGGTGCCGCATTCTTCCTGAATCGTCACCACCCGCTGATTGAGACCTGCCGCCGTGATCGTCGTCACCTCAGGTCCGTCGGTGCTGAGAAGACGGATTGATTTCCCTTGAAAGCTTATACTTTCATTGTACTCGCCCGGTCCGACCAAAATTTTGACGCCATCCAGGGCGCCGTCAATGGCGGCCTGAATCGTCGGATACTCTTCCGGGACGCGTAGGATACTATAACCAAGAAGTGTAAAAGCCTCCTCCAACACCAGCAGATCACCGTTGGGATTCTGCACCTCCATGTTATATTTCCCGATGATCGCATCCGACAGATCAAAGAGGGCATGGATCGAATCGGGTTGCCAAATCGTCTGCTCGATGCCTGCATAGGATTCCCCTGTCGCAACGCACCGAAGAGAGGCCTGGCCATTCAGCAGGATCGGGTATCCTCGGATGCCGACCCGGACCGAATCAAAGGCGCGGCCGTTATCGGGTGTGATCGATGACAACGCCCCGGAAAGAACCCGCAGGCTTGATTTAAGCCTCTGTACGTCACCATTCTGATGGGTGGCTTCAAGATCATAGACGCCGGCCGGGGCGGCATAAAAGGGAGAGGGAATCTTGGCGCTGCGGCCGTCTGCACTGACAATAGGCTCCACGGGAAAATCAAGCGCATCGTGTTCGCTGGTGAAATGCCAATCCTGAATGGTCCCCAGCTCCCAACCGCTGATTGTGAGCGTATCCCGCCCCAGATAGTCCACCTCTCTCGGACTCACCCCGCTGACGACGGGATCATCACAACCGATCGAAACTCCGGCGATCGTGTCGCAATCGTCACCCATACCGGCCGTTCTATTTTCGGCGAGAAGCGGGCTCAGGGCATGCACGGAAAAATCACGCAACGTCATATCACAGAAAAGCGGATCCTCCTGAAAATTGCCATAGCTCGTGCGAATATGGGTCATCCCCTCACCGTAAGCGCCGGTATTCCAGAAATCATTGCAAGAGACTCTGCGCTCATCACTATCTCGAGCCGCGATCAGTGTATCGGCGCAGTAAAAGAGGTTATGGTTGATCGTTTGCCACACCGGATCCTTCACCCTTACCGAACGGGTGAAGATATTATCCACCAGTCCAATGCGGGGCGCGTTTTGCGCCTGAAGATCCGCCGGGGCGTTAAGGGTAAAACGGCACCTCATCACCGCATAGTAGGCGGCATCATCGACGTCGACCGCTGAACCCGAGGGGCTTTCCGCCTGATTCCCATGAAAGCGGCATCGCTGCAGAATCAGTGAATCCGCGCCGCTGGCATAGATCGCACCGCCGCACACGGAATCATCCCGAAGGGTTGACCTGTTTTGGAGAAAGGTGCAATCAGAGACAATGAGCGACACCCCTTCGGCGTACAACCCTCCTCCCCTTTCCGCTTCACCGCCTGTTATTGTTAAACCAGAAAGGAAGCAGGGCCGGGGCGCCGCCGGCGGAATCGTGATCACCGGGCGATGCCATCCCGCTCCAGTGATAATGGTTTCATCGGACCCCTGTGTTCCCTCCAACTCCAGGAACTTCCCCCCAAAATCAAGCGCTTCATAATAGGTGCCCGGCTCGATTTCAATCTTGACCCCGCTCACGGCGATATCGATCGCTCCCTGGATCGTCCCGGCATCCCCGGGCACGGTGAGCACCCGGCCGGCGGGGATCGTGAAGGCCTCCTCCATGAATAAATGATCCTGATTGGGATTTTCGATGTGGAGATTATATACCCCCAAAGAGGCCTGGGTCAGATCGAAGATCGCTTCGATGGAGTCGGGTTCCAGAACGCACATTTCAAAGGGTCTGAGAAGTTCACCGGTAAGGCGGCTTTCCAGCCACAGATCCAGACCGAGCAGAAAGGAACGGCCATGTATCGTGACCGGCACATGATTCAGAATCCAATCGGTGTCATAAACGACAGACGTAATGTTGCCTTGCACAACCTCAATCGAGTTCTCAAGTCTCAGCATCTCGCCTTCGAGCGTGGCGGCCTCTAATGTATAGATGGCGGGTTCCCGCCCATAGAATGGAGAGGGAAAGATCGCGGCACGCCCCGCTGGAAGCACGAGGGGATCAATCGGAATGGAATCGAATCCGGCGCTCGTAAGGGTCCAAGAGTCCAATTCATCAAGACGGTAACCCGCCACCGTGAGCTCTTCACGACCGGAATAGGTCAGGCGGGATGGAGTTATCGAAATGAGAACCACGGTGGTGCAGCCGGCTTCAAAATTGCCGATGGCTGAACAATCACAGCCCCGCGGATGATTCCCCGGCAGCAAGGGACTCAGAACATGAGCCGTGGGGGAGGCGAAGATCGGAACGCAGAGATGGGGATCTTCGCGAACCGTGCAGGAATCAAAGAATGCCGTTTCCATGCCGGCGCCGGATACGGATGTTTGCCAAAAGGCATTGCAGAAGACGCGGTGGTCCAGGGGTGTATGCTGCGCCTCAAGGGTTCCGGCATCGTAAAAGAGATTGCTTTCGATGATTTGATGCCGAGGCGTCCCGATCACGACATCATTGGTAAAGAGGTTGCCGATCAGAACAACCGTTACCGTCCCGCTGGTCGAAAGATCCAAGGGGTCATTTCGCAGAAATCTGCAGCGTTCCAAATGGAATTGTTCACCACCATCGAGATGAACCGTCGCGGCCTCTCCTGACACCCAAGACCGGTTATCCAGAAACTGGCAATCCTCGATTCGGAGATCCGGCGATTGCTGCGCATAAACGGCGTTGCCTTTGCCGGGACCATTGCCATAAAAGGCGCGATTATGGGAAAAAACACAGTTCTTTATAATGAGGGGAGCCTGATCTACCCGAATCGCACCCCCTCTTGCGGACTTCCCGTAGGCCAGCGTGAATCCATTGATCTCCGATGCGAGGGTATTGTCGATGACGGTGATGAGGGTTGCTTCATCCGCGCCATATAGAATCGTCGTCCCCGCCCCTTCGCGGCCGAGAAGGGTGACGCCGCCGGGCAGGTCCGGGAATTGCTGGTAAGATCCCGGCCCCACGCTCACCGTATCGCCCGGCATGACAAGATTGAGGGCCCTCTGCAGGTTGGACTCGTCTTCCGGAACACGGATCGTTGCCGGGAGAACAGCTTCGGAAAGAACGGCCGACAACAGCATAACCATGGCGAGGAGCGGGCAGGGCTCCCGCATCGGCCGGCAGCCATCTCTTCTCATCATCCTCACGGGCTCCATGGCTGAGCTCTCCGATAAGCAGTCTGCCAAGAGGATAAGGGGTGGGGGGATAAAAGGCAAGGAGAGCGGGACCGGGAGGGATCCGATAAAAAGAATTGGAGTCCATAACCATATATATTTCCATCAATTGCAGCTACTCTTCTACATCGTATTAGCATCACTCATTTTAAATCCATTGACAGTAGGTGTCCATATTTGTTAATATAGTAAATGATAGTTTACATTCTTGGGGTCGCTCTAGGGCATCTTGGCTGTAAGGAGTCACCAAATCCATGAAAAAAGCACGCAACACCTTATTCGTCATTCTGTTAGCCGTTTTCATCCTGGCGCCGGCATCAGAGGCATCCCTCTTCCTCTCCTCTTGGGGGATTTCCTACGGCAATTGGGATCCGGTCTCCACTTTGGCGCCATCGCATATCGCCTATAGTGTCGAGGATTGGACGGGTAGTCCGAGTGATGGATACCTGGACCCCGGATATGGCGGCAATGGCTATGATGTCGAGGCGGTCTATGCCGGTTGCGACAATGACTATTTCTATGTTGCCGTTGTCACGGGATTTCCTATCGCCGGCCGCCGTTCGGGCGATGAAATTTTCGCCCCCGGAGACATTGCCATCGACACCAATCTCGATAATATCTATGACCTGGCCGTCGATACCGACGCGGGTGGCACATTGCGTCAAACCAATCTGACTTGGGAAAACCCCTCGGTCGGCGGGCATCCGGTTTGGGGCGGGGCTTCCGATCCTCTGCGGGTCACCGGCTGGAGCCAATCCTCCGCTCCGGCGGCCTGGTCCTACGGCGCTTTCCATGGACGGTATGCGATCGAAGCGATGATTGACCGGAGTTTTCTAGGTTCCGAAACGGGATTCGCGATGCATTGGACGATGGGATGCGGCAACGATGTCGGTGAAGTCAGACTCGACTGCACACCGCCGGTGCCGGAACCAGCCAGTCTCGGTCTTCTCGGTCTCGGGCTGATGGGCGGCGGACTGCTTCGCCGGCTGAGACACAAGAAATAGATTTTCTTCCCCCCCTCGGGGAGCTGCACCAAGGCGGTGGATGCTGAACGGATCCACCGCCTTTCTCATGCCCATCCTTGGTACCATCGCTGGTATTTAACTGCGGGTGTACAACTACGGAATCATCACCCTCAGGGGGTGGTCTTCCACCGCCCAGACACCTTTGAGAACATTTTGGCCGTCCTGGAAGGCCAGATAAGAATACTTCCCATAGTGTGGAATCTTCCGGCGCGCACTGTCGAGAGCGCCGGCGTCAGCGGCGACAAGATAGGCCGCCACCTTTTCTTGATCATATGGATGCCGCCAAATATAGATCGCCATATTGAAATCAGCGCCCATCTCCTGTTCCCACAGCCGCAACGATGAGGTGGAGAGGGCCGCCTCCACCGGCTGATCCTTGAGAAACTCCTCGGGGATTCCCGCCTCCCCCGGGTATCCAAGCCACAGGATCGAACCGGTGATCGATGCCTTCTTCCAGCTCTTGGCGGAAATCACCTGCCCGCCCTCTCCACGCGTCAGCTGCTGCGCGAGAGTCTCGTAGGCGGCGGCCAGAAGGCTGTCGGCGGGATCAGGGAGCGCCGGCAGAACGACGGTGAAATCGGGATCCCCCATGAGCCATGCCAGGGTCGGCGGCATCTCCTCCCAGGGCATACGGCGGAATGTATAATGATCGGGATCAACCGTTACCGAGACGGGTTTCTCATCAAGTTCAATATCCCATGTCGCGTTGCGCTTTTCCAAATCAACAATCCGCTTCGTTTGCTTCCCGCTCACTGTCTCAACGATCAGGGGAACCGGAAGATTAAAAACCTTTCCCTTTTGCCGGAGAACTCCGGTGAGCTGATATGATCGGCCGGCCGATTGCAGTTTCACTTCGGCCAATTCCAAATCGGGAGCGCCGGTTTGTTCAACCCATTGTATGAAAAAGTCCGTCAAATCCCTTTTTGATGTCGCTTCAAATTCCCGCCGCCAATCTTCCCATGTCATATACTTGAAGGCATAATCCTGCACCACCCTGCGGAACGTTTCGAGGATAGCCTCCCTGCCCAGAAGCTCCTCCAGCATGATAAAAACCATCGCGCTCTTGCCATATCCAATCGATCGAGAATCGGGCGTCGTCCGGGAGATAAACTGCGTGAGGGGAAAATCATTATCCTCCCTCACATAAGCGCTGTAATCCCGGTTAATTTGAAAGCGGTAATCGCGGCCCCCGTCCGGTCCGCGCAACTTGGCATATTCATAATCGGCGCAGAAAACGGTTATACCTTCACACCAGTTCCCCATCTTATAATCGGGATAGACGCTGTTCCCCCACCAATTGTGCACATACTCGTGCCCCAAGGATGTAAACCGGATGAAGGGCAGCCGCAGAACCTGCGAGCCGAGGAGGGTGAAAGAAGGCATGCCGTATCCGGTGGGGAAAAAGTTCTCTACAACGGCGAACTTTGTGAACGGGTAGGGACCGAACATTTCGTTATATTGGTGCGCATATCCGGCCAGTGATTCCAGATAGCCGATGGCCAGGTCCGGGTCATCTTCATAGAGATAGACAGCGAGTTGAATCCCATCGACATCGGTATCCCATACTTTATAAGGCCCCGCCACCAAATGCAGACCCTCCATCGGACGCGGCTCCCAAAAGAGGGTCCTGGAGCGGCCGCTCGTCGAATCCCCCTCTTCCGAAAGGATCCGGCCCTCGGCCATGGCCTTCCACGGCCAGGGGAGGGAGAGATCGAGACGGAAAGGGGTCAGCTCATCTTCGCCATGCGGATACCAGCAGGTGCCGGGTGTCAGAAAGGCCCCCTCGGCCGAAATGATTCCCGATGTCTCATCGGCCAATTCCATCCGGCTGAAAGCGGGAGTTTCCAGGTCGTCGTAGATCTCTCCCTCATAGTTGAGGCGGATATCCCAAGAACCGGCCCGATCCAGTCTCAAAACAAGAAGATCACGCGTCTCCCCCGACTCAAGATTGTTGTTGATGTTGAGATTCGCATATCCCTGCTTGGCGCCCTTCTCCAGCGATTCACGCCGCACCGCTGCGGCGGGCAATGGGATCCACCCCCGGGTTCCCCTGAGGCGGATCGCGGCCTCTCTGACCACCAATCCTTTATGAAAATAGAGCGCCACCTCACCGGCCGGCGCGGCAAGACGCAGGGTATCGATGGCCTGAATATGATGAGCCGCGGGATCCAATGTCACCTGCAGCGAGTGGCTGCGGATCTGCACCGGATCGTCCGCCAGAGTCGAAAAGCAGGACAGTGCAAGCCCCCATCCCAGAAGAAGTAAAATCCGCATTATCCGCCCCATCCTCGGTGACCTCCTTCCACTCTCAAGAATCGTCTTTAACTTATAAAGATTAGAGGTCCGCGGCATGCAGTGCAATGAATCACTGCGCCGGATGCATCCATGCTTGGGGCAAGGGCGTTCCGTTACTTCTCCTTCTGAAGGCGCCTCTGCTGCTTGCGGCGGCCCCGTTCCTTCTTTTTCCGAAGCGCTTCCCGTGCTTCCCTGCTCATTTCGGCGGCTTGAGGCATCGGCTTTTCGGGAACCGTCGCGGCGGTTTTCCTTTTTTGCCGCGCGGGAACCGGCCGCACCGGCAAACCGGACGGCGGCGGTGGGGGGATCTCTTCCTCCTCCGGCCACCCCCCGCCCCGCTTCAGAAGCTCCGCTTCGACATCCGAAAAATCGCCTTTAATCCGTTTCTCATCCGGATTTTCAGGCCGTCCGGCCAACTCCTTGAAAAAGTCGATCGGGGAGACAATCACAGCGCCAGCGGGGAGGCCGGGGCTCAATGTTCTGAGATCAGAAGTCAGCACCCGAACGCGGCATCCGTGGGATAGATATTGCGAGGCGAGATATTGAATCCGGTCATCCGCTTCTTCGGGTTGGAATGTATAAATGGTTTCCAGGTATTCGGAAGACACAACATCCGGATTCTGTTCGAGACGGTTGCCATCGTAGACAATGATGACGCGCTCACCAGAACGCATGGAATATCTCGAAAATATCTTCTCCAGGCCGCGGCGGGCTTCATGACGCCTTTGGGTGACCTGCAGCTCCTCAAGATGAGGGATTTGAAAGATGAGATTGTGTCCGTCGACAATCCAGATGCGCGGGCGCTTCACCATGGGTTTACATTCCGGTGGCGGTTGGCGCGTTCATCGCAACAGGATCAACCGCCGGATTTGCCGACGTTGTGGATCGGACAAGCGGGCGAAATAAACGCCGCTGGCCACAGGATTCCGGATCTCATTCCTTCCATCCCATTCCACATTGTAAAAGCCGGGATCATGCCGGCCATCCGCCAGACGCCGGATCATACGGCCATTAACATCGTAAATCACCAGGCTGATCTCTTCCCGTCTTGGAACACCGAAGCGAAGAATCGTTCTGCTTCCAAACGGGTTGGGTTTGGGGGAATCGAGGACAAGGCGGATAGGATTTCCAGGCACAGAAATGTGAACAGGCCCCAGGTGATGAACACCGCCGTCAGGGAGCAGGGCGGCGATCAGGTATTCATAATCACGCCCCGCCTCGGCGGAATCATCCTCAAACAGCAACGCACCCCATCCGACAACAGGCTGCTGCGGGTTTAACGTTTCATAAATATCCTCGCTGCCCGCGATACGCCGCTGGATAAGGTATCCGGACGGCTGGATGTCGGATTCGACTTCCCACATCAGGAGAACCTTGCCGTCAGATGTAACCTCAGCCCGGGCGTACCTTAAAAACACAGGGGTCAATGCGAGATGAACGAAGGCTGCCATTGGTTTTATAAAGTATGGATTGGCCGAGACGATGACATAGTCATCGGTGGTGGGGTTGTAACGAAACACGGCGCCGGGGTGCCCGCCAAGAACAAGAGGATCCGCGTCGCTATCGACGACAAGAAGGCTGTTGTTTTTGTCCATGAAAAGATCGACGGGCCGTCGGAAATGTTTCGATTGCGAGTGGAAGCTGACCGTTCCATCATGAATCCTGAACACCGCGCCCACGGCGCCCGTCTCGGGATTAAACATGGCGCCGCGATCCAATACAAAGAGATCCCCCGCCGGATGAACCAAGACGCGGTAGGGATCGACAAACAGCGTGTCGCTGGCTATAACCTGGAGATCATTTGTATAGAGGTCCAGGCGGAAAATGGCCCCGGGCCGATTCCCCAACTCAAAAGGATCGGCGTTCATATCCGCAATGTACAACCCTCCGTTGTCATCCAGATCGATTCCAATGGGAATAGACAACGCCGAATCGGAATAAGCGACCTCCACATCGCCGCTGGGAAGATCGACTCTGTATATGGCGCCGTGCCGTGACGGGAAAGCGTAGGGGTTCGCCAGTGGATCCACGACAAAGATGAGATTTTCATTGACGACGACCATCTGGGCGGGATCCAGGAATGTCGGTTCCGCCGCAAGAAAATGGAGCGAACCATCGCCGATCTCTACTTTATACAAAGCGCCGCGATGGTTGCCATAGCCCATCGGATCGGCATCCGAATCGAGAAGCACCAGGGTTTCATCTTCCAATGATAGGACTTCGGCGTCGATCGGAGTGTACAATTCACTTCCGCTTGTAACGAGCTGCAAATTACCGGAAGGCATACCTATTCTAAAAACACCGCCGACAGGAATACCCGTGTTCAATGGGTCAATATCCGAATCGACGACATAGACCGCTCCTGGAATCAGGTTCATTCTCACAACATGAACGAGTTTCTTGGCCCCTCCCCAGCGGCCACTGGAGCCGTAAACCTCCGCAACCCTCTCAATCCGGGTGCCCGGCGGGGTCACAGGGTCCAGGATCGCCTGATAGGAAATTTCCGCGGAGTCACCGGCCGCGATAACCCCTTCCCAGCGGAATACGGCGCCTTGGTCGCTTCCAATGACCTCAAATGTCCCATTGTCCGCCTGGAAGCTCCCTTCCTGTAGCGTAAGAATGGAGGGGAGTGTATCGACATAGGCGGCTTCAGGCTCGATTGTCTGTCCCGTGTTGGCCACGACGGCGTGATATGTGATCAGGTCGCCGGGATCCAGCATACCGCCATTGACATCCACTGAAGCAAGGTTTCGCAAGACGGCGATCGGCCTGGGAATATAAAGAAAATTCCGAAGAGCGCGGAATTGATTTGTATAAGCAAGGTAGTTGACCGCTCGCGTATCGGGATCCACCGTGAGAATCGCTCCGACAAGATCCTGGCCGATGGGATCGGCGCCCCGGTCGGCGACCATGACCATCCCATCTTCCCGGACCTGTGAGCGGCCGGGCATGGTAAAGTAAGGCGAATGGGCATAGACTTGAACATTCGATGTGGCGGGATCAATCGTAAAGAGAGCGCCGGTTCTTGCCGGGTAGCCGTAAGGATCTGAAAACTCATCGGTGAGCAGGATCCTTCCGTCAGGGAGGAGATCCAGGTCTTTGGGATCAACAAAGTAGTCGGAAACAATTGTCTCCACCAACGCCCCTGTTTCACCGTCAAGACGAAAAACAGCGCCGGTATTCCTGCCGGTTCCCTGCGGATCAGCACTGATATCGGCGACATAGATATCGCCGTTTCCGGCCCGAACCAGGCTTTGAGGTTTGCGGAAAGGTTCTGCCGCGGAGAAGAGATGCATCGGACCCTGCAAGCTCTCGAGACGGAAGATCGCCCCCTTGCGTTCCGGTACAGGATCCTGAAAGGGGTCGGCCAATTCGTCCACAATCAGAAATTCGCCGCCGTCGGCTTTCAACTCGACCGGCGAATAGAGATTGTCGCTCCAATAGAGCAAATCCAACATGCCCGTGAACAGATCAAGATAGAAAATGGCGCCCGTCGCGTGATCCAACCCGGCCGGGTTGGCCGACGCATCCAGGATTACGATATTCCCCTCTCCATCCAGTGCCGCTGACACGGGATCGCTTAGAGCCCGATCACTAAATAGGGCGCGCGATCCAACACCATCCTCATCCATTAATAGAAGCGCCCCCGGCCGGTTGCCAAGACCCAACGGATCGGAATCGCGGTCGACCGCGATAAGATCTCCCTGGCGAAGGGGGGTGACCAGTCGAAAAGTTAAAGGGGGTAATCCATCGAACAGACCCCCGCCGATCTTGAAGTTCACATTATAGGGTTCCCAGAAGCTGACTTCCCCCTGGGGATCCATCACAAAGTTGGCAATGAGGTCCAGCGATTCATCCCGCCGCACCGAGCCCAGCCAGAGGGCGCCGTTGCTCCCCGCCATGATACCGATATGCCCTGAATCGGCGGAGACGGAAACGATTTCTATCCCCGGCAATCCGCTGAATTCAGCATTGATCGTTTTCGCATCCACCACACCCGTGTTCTTCACAATGGCATGAACCCGGACTGTATCCCCCGGCAAGAGCGGCGGTCCGTCAATATCCGCGCCTTCGAACCACGATTCTCTGAAATCTCCTTGCCCGAAAATCGTCAGGCATGTTGGATCATTGAGACGCCAGCTTTCCAGCTGGGTGGTCAATATATTTCCTGCAATGTTATAGCGCCAGATAGCGCCGCGATTTCCTCCCATATTGTTGGGATCGGCGTCAATATCGGCGAGGAGGATATCACCAAGGGTATCTTGTACTCCGCTGGTCGGGCCGACGAGCCTGGAATCCGCAAAAAAGAGCCGTACCGAGCCGTCCGATCGATCGATCTCAAAAAGGGCGCCGGTCGGAGAACCTATCCCCAGGGGATCGGCCGACCGGTCCACCACCAAGAGACGTCCATCCTTCAAAGGAATCAGACCACGTGGATCGACAAAGTCGGGATGTGTAAAAGTTCGGAGCACTTCTCCAGTGGTAGGATCCAATTCAAAGACGGCGCCGGGATCACCACCCAAACCGAGGGGATCGGCGGCGACATCCGCCACCATCAGCCGGCCGTATTGATCCAATAAAAGATCAATCGGGTGAAGAAAGGGCTCACCGACACGAAGCGATTCAGGTTGATACGTTGACCGCGAGAGCTTATAAACACCGCCCGGCTCGTCCGGAAAGGGAAAGGGACGCGGAACACCGACATCCGCGACATAGATCTGGTCGCCGGCTCCCAAGGCGACCGCGGCCGGCGTTCTCACGGGGAGCCCGGCGGCGAGGGGCGAAACCTCGCCCCAGCCTGGATCCATGACAAAGATGGCGCCGGCTTCTCCTGCTACAATATCGGCTTTGGAATCGGCAATGATCAGGTAGCCGTCGGATCGGAACACCAATCCGGCGGGAGCAACCAATTGCTGCGACTCGGTGAGGGACACCAGCCCCCCAATACTTGTGTCGAGACTATAAATTCCCGTGGGGTCACTGACAACGACTGTCCAGGCATCCAGTGCGGCCGGCAACCCAACCCGCCACTCCATCTTGAAATCCGTCTGATTGGAGAGTCCCCGGATGTATTGTTCAACAGGAGTCCTTGCATATTCCTCTACACGAATCCGGAATGTAATCAACTCCTGGGCGCCGGGAGCCAGAGAACTCGTCCAGCTGAGTCCCGGCAGATCCTGCAAATACTTGAATTCTCCGCTCGCGGCCACTTCCGATCCGGGTAATAATGTTATGCCGGTCTTGAAACTGTCGACGACCGTCAGCCGGCCCGTATCCTCATCTCCGGTATTCCGCAGTTTCAGCCGCACCTCCATCGGATCACCTCGGCCGAGCGGCGGGCCGTTGAGATCCCCGACCGTAATCGTCGACGAGTCAAGGTCCGCGCCATAAACGGGAACCAGCGTTCTGCAGAGGACAAAGCCATCCCGGCTCCAGGTGCCCAAAACCTGGTTGGTTTCCGGGTCCATCTCAAAGACAGCCCCCTGACCATCCTCCAGTTGAAGAGGATCGGCGGTGCGATCGAGTACAAATAGACGGCCATCCCGAAGCATCGCCACATCGACGGGATCGCGAAAGAATTGATGGCTGGCCAGGGTATCGGCAATCGTCAGGGTGGATCGGTCCACCAGGTAAACCGCTCCCGGCGCGCCGCCGATGCGGAAGGGATCCGAATCCCGGTCCAGCAAAATATAGTCATCATCCGGCGTTCGTCGTAGCGATGTTAGGTTTGTGAAACCCGCCTGGGAGAAAAGGCACGTCATTTCAAATGTTGATGGATCCAGTCGGAAGATAGCTCCCGGCCCTCCACCCACACCCAGCGGATCGGCCAAACGATCGAGAATAAGGTAGCTGCCGTCGAAATCCTCGATGATTCGAACCAGATCCCGGAATTCCGGCGAAGAGGCGAGAATCTCCTCATACTGCGTTACCGGATCAATACGAAAAACGGCCCCGATCGGGGATCCCGTGCCGAGAGGATCGGCGCGCCGATCCAAGACAATAAGGCGATTTTCGGAATCGACCAGGATACTGATCGGTTCAGAAAAACGAGGAGAAGCCGCCATAAGCTCCGCATCTTGCGACGGATAATGATAGGGATCGATCCGGAAGACGGCCCCATTGTTATCTCCAAATCCTCTTGGATCAGCTTCGGCATCGGTCACATAAAGAAACTTCTGATGGGCCACAAAGAGATCTGTGGGATCGACAAAATCGGAAGGAGATGAGATGAGGATGACGGTATTCGCGACATCGGGATTGATGGTAAAGGCCGCTCCCGGATCTGAGTGAATATGGTAGGGGTCTGACATCCGGTCCAAAACCATGAGATTGCCGGAGTAGAAACGCATTTCGCCGGGGGCGGGAGTGGAGACGAGGATGAGCAAGGCGACCAGGATAGGGAAGCCACCTCGCAGAACCTTCCAGCCTGTTCGGAGATGTCGAGGGTCGCACTCGCAGCGGTACATATGGCTTCAGCCCTTTCTCTCCCCCATCTGAAGCGGCCCTCGGGAAGAAGTCGTTCTCGATCTGGGATCTTGTCTCCCATATCATGATGCCCAGATTGGGCTATAAACGTCAACGGACTCAATTTGCTCCTAGGAGCTTCCGGTCAGAAAAAGCCGGTAGGGAGCCTTAACGACCGATTTTTAGCAGAAGGATGGTGAGATCATCCGATAAGGTGCCGGCCCCCGAGAAGGCCATGACATGGTTTTGGATCGAACCGACCGCCTCACGGGCATTCCGACCCGAAAGAGCTGTCTTTAAATGGGACAAGAGCCGGGCTTCGCCGTACATCTCACCCTCGGGGGACTCCGCCTCCGTCAGCCCATCGGTATACAAGAGGAGGTTGTCACCCTTCTGCAAATGAATCTCTTCCTCCTGATATGCGACGCCTGGAACCACGCCAAGGACCACCCCACCCTCTTTGAGAAAACTCGTCGCACCGGATACTGAAATCAATATCGGATAATTATGGCCCGCACTCGCGTAGGTTAGCCGCCGTTGACGAGCGTCAACAATCGCAAGGAAGCAGGTGACGAATTGGTCTGAGGAGGTCGATTGGCAGAGCAGATGATTGAGACTCGTAAGGATGGGCCCCGCCGTCGCGTCGGTTTGAGTTAATGTCCGGATACCGGCCGCAACCATGCTCATCAGCAGCGCTGCAGGAACCCCCTTTCCGGAGACATCGGCGATAGCCAAGGCATAGCGATCCCGCGGGAGGGGCAACACATCGAAATAATCCCCGCCCACATGCAAGGACGGAATCTGCACGCCCCACATTTCCAAGCCGTTGCCTTGGGGAAAGGCGCTGGGAAGGATTGATTGCTGAATTCTGCGGGCGAGGGCGAGCTGTTCCTCCCAGTGCGCTTTGTCCACACTAGTGCGGAGTAACTCGGCGTTCTTTATCGCCAAGGCCAGGTACCCCACCAAGGTTCTGACCAGGACGACCTCTTCCCGATTGAGTCGTTGCCGGGTGACCTTTCTCGCAAGAATCAAAGCGCCAAGAAGCTCGGAGCCGCTTGGAATCGGAAAGACCAGCGAGGGCTGGACACCCTGCCATTGACGCACGCCCCAATCATCAAAATCCCGCCGCGTCAAAGGCCGGTTCTCATGCCAGTCGATAAGGTCGACGGGAAGGCGTCCCTGGAGCCACTTCAACGCTTCCGGATCCAGCAGATCCGAAGCCATTAGCTTAAATCCATCTCCATCCGGATCTTTTTGTATAAGCGCCGCTCCCTGCAAACCAAGTCCCTCGATGAGAAGAGCGACCATCCGTTCAGCCTTCATGGGACGCTCCGGCGATGAGACCAATTGCTGGGAGGCCAAGGCCAGAATCTGCCGGTGGTCTGTACGCGCGCCGATGAGAAGAGCATCCAAAAACGATTCCACCCTTTGTAATAGCGGTTGGAAGATGAGCAGAGCCAGAACAAGAAAGGCCGGATCCAAAATCTGGGTATCCACGCCGGCCAATCGAAGAGCCGCCTGCCCTAAATACCGGATCACCGCCAGATAGACTCCCACCGTGACCGCTGTGACAAGGGCATATAGGATGGATCGCCGGACCAGGCTGTGGAGATCCAGGAATTTGTATTGAACGACCGCCAGAGCAATCGATCCGGTCCCCATGACCAGAGCGGCAACGAGTACAGATGAAGAAATGATCGGCTTCAGGTTGTATCCCATGAGGTCTGGAATGGGATACGCCACACTGTACAAGACGACACATGAGCCCAATCCGCCGAAGATCGTCTGGAGTTGTCGTCGGATGGTCGGATTGGTGGCTCTTTTGAGGCTACGGAGGATAAAGCCGAGACTCGCAGCCATATAGGCGAGATTCACCAGGGAGAACAGCTTCTGATGAGACTTCACAAGCAGTGATAGAAAAACTTGAAAGACGGAGAGAAGTGGATTGAAAAATCCCGAGACGGTGAGGAGGGCGTCTAAGCCGAGATCGGGACCGAGATACGACGAGCCGAGGATGATGAGAAAGTGAAAGGCATGCGGGACAAGGATCATGATTTCCAGACTTGGATATCGCCGGAGGATCGGCAATTCCTGGGGGAAGAGCACCGACATGAGCAGGAGGGCCGGAAAGAAAAACTCCCAGAGATAGGCGAAATTCCTGACAAAATCGATCTGGGATGGTGTTCCCGCGGATTGGAGGAGAAGGAGCAGAAAGCTGGAGGATCCCAACAGAGCGCCCAGCGCCGCGCTGGACAAAAGAAGAGCGGCAACTTGGTTCAGCCTCTGGCGCGGCGCCTCCCGGAAAATGACCATCCCCAGGAGAAGGTTTAAAACCCCAACCACCAGATTGACCGCGCCAAGGATCAGTTCGTATGAAGACACACGCTACCCCGGTTCTCAAGATCAGCCGGCGAGAAAAGGGAACAGGTGTGACAAAGAGAATCCTGATTGAGATCGGGGAGGCCCGATAAGCGGCGGCGGATCGTGCCGCCATCCGGTCTTTCAGGAATCAGTCTCTTCTTTTGGGGCGTGTCTCACGAGGTCTAAAAGGATAAGGGCTGTCCGGCCGCCGGCGAGGCATCGAATCGGGCGTCGTCCATGGCCGCTCGTTTCCCTCGCGTCCGGGAGACCGGCGAGCTGGAGGAAAATCTCTATCCCCCCGATCGATCGGTCGCTGGAAATCATCAAAATTCGGTTGCGGCGGTTCATCCTCCAGTTCAATCTCCTCCATCGGAGGAATGGGAGGAAGATCCGGGATAGCAAGAAGTTCACGAACCCGATTGCAGAAGACTTCAGAGTTACGAAGAATCGCCTGGGTATCCTGAAAATGACACCGGGCTCCTTCATAGACGAGATCCTTCTGTTCTTTTGCAAGAGAGAGAACATCAACCAGATGTCTCTCCAGCTCTTCTGGTTCGACAAAAAGCTTTTTGAGGCCGGTTAGTAGGGAATACATATTCGTATCCCGATAACCCTTTTTGCGAATGAGAGTTCTTGCGGATCTGAACATGGCGAAATAGCTTTGTACGAGACAATCTTCAAACCGTTTCTCGGCAAAGCATGTCCGGGCGCGAGTCAGCTCCTCCTCGGCCGTCAGGATTTCTTTCTTGATCTCATCGATATCCGGCTCGACTGGTTTGAGCCGACCCTTTTTTATACAATCTTCAAACGGATCCAACTTAGCTCCTGTCCTTTTTATATCTGGTTTGTGTCACCTTTCATGAGGTACTTTTAAGCAAACCAGCTCTTAAAAAGAATTTCAAGCCCTTAAGTGTACACGTCCAACAACTTTCACACCCGCCTATTGAAATTCGGCTCGAAAAGTACACGGTCGGACCATAAACCGAATCATCGGCCTGCAATGAGAGTCCAGGACTTCCATCGCCTTTATATTCTGTGATGAATGATAAAGGAATCCAGTCAATTATTCGAACCATATCTATTTTACGTGCCTTCCACCTCCAGGGTTTCCTGGAGGATTCCCTGGGACCTTCACGGGTTTTTCTCCGCCTTTGTCGAGGGTTCTCCCGAGGATTCGATAGGTTTTTAGTATTAACTCTGGCTTTGATTTTCGTTAAGACGCTTTTCAACCCGATCCATAAGGTCCTGTGGATTATAGGGCTTCATGATAAACTCATCAGCGCCGACCGCGGAGCACCGCTCCCTCGCCTCCGCGGTTGTTCTTGCCGTGAGAATAAATACGGGAATCTTCGCTGTCGTCGATTGTGATTTCAGCCGCTGGCAAACCTCAAATCCGTCCATCTTCGGCATCATGAGATCCAGCAAAACAAGATCGGGTTTCTTCTCATCGGCCCTGGCAAGGGCCTCCACCCCATCGGAGGCGACAGCGACGTCATAGCCGTTCTTTCGGAGAAGGAGCTCCAGGAATCGCCGGAGCGCCGGCTCATCTTCAACGACAAGGATCGTCTTGCAATCCTTCTGCATTCACCCCCCGATACAACCCTTTCTCCCCGGGTCTGTTATCCAGACGAACCCTACCCTGCAATAGGATCCCCCACCCGGTCTGATTATTTATGCAAAACCGCCTTCAAATATTCAGTGTAATTGAAGTTGGGTGAATTCTTGCTGTCATGACACTTTACGCACAACGCCTCGGTCACCTTTGGTGCCTCCGGACCGCGCACATGGTCCGTCCCAAAACCATGACAGGATTCACATTGTACATTCCTAAAATCAGGATCCGTCTTCGACGCGGAGAATCCGGATGGATGATCGATTCCGGTCACATGGCAGGCGAGACATTTCTTGTCTTCAGCCTTGCCCTCGTCCATAAGAGAGGCGAAGGCATGGGCATGAGGCGTCTCTTTCCAATGATCATATTGCTTAACATGACACCGTTGGCAGTTTTCCCCGCCCAGATACCGTGTCCGATTGTCGGCTTGATCACGATTCGCGCTTGAGAGCTTGGCTGATTCCTGACGAATCAGCTTGAGCTCGGTATTGAGATTTTCCACGCGCTTATCAATATCCGCATTTAGATTGACCGCCGTATCGAGCGGGACATTGTCTCCACCCCAATCCAAAATCCTACCGTCGGTGGAAATAATGAGTCTGGAAACACCGGCCCACTGCCCGCGAATCCCAGACTCATTAATGATGACATCACCTACCTGCCGGGGATGCCGGTCGCTCCGAGCGCGGTGACCGACAAGGGCCAAATCGATACCCGGCATGGATTGAACCAGCTTTTCGGTACTCCTCCCGTCCATGTGCGATAGAAGAACCACCAGCTCCGCCTTCTCCCTGGCCTCGGCGATAATGCCCGGAAGGGCATCCAGGGGGTCCTCAAAAATGATCTCCATATCATCAGGAAGTGACGCTGAGGTGAACTCAGAGCTGCCGATGACCCCGACGAAGGCAATAGGGACATCGTCGATCGTCCTCACAATGAATGGCTCAGCCAAAGGTGTCGCGACGCCTTCCTTTATAAATTTCAGATTCGCTGAGACAAAGGGTATGGTATTCCGGCTCATAAACCGCTCGGTCTGAGCCCACTCCGTCAGCTCCCTTTCACCAAAGGTCGCCGCCACGGTGCCCATTTCTTCCATGATCCCAAAGATAAACTCGTTCTTCGCCTCGCCCACAACATCTTCAGAGGACACAAAATCACCGAGGTCGAGTTGGATCGGAGTCTTACCTTCGGCCTTGAGTGCATCAATGAGTCCAGCCCGCCGGGCCAAACCGCCTTTCTGGCCGGAGTGTCACCCACAGGGGGCGACTTCGCCCTGATTAGCCCCGAAGGAGACAAAAACCATTTCTGTATTAACGACCCGGGCGCCGTGTCCCCTCGACAGCGGGCTGCAGCCCACCACCAGGAGAATCAGCGCGGTCATGAAAATCGGCCCATATTGCCGGAGCTTCAACATGCTCGACCCCTCCATCCATAGGTACTAAAGGTAATCTGCGAAAAAGACCAACCATTCTATATTAGAATGCTGATGCGGCACCTTCAAGACCCGATACAGGGCGATGATGGCTCGAATTTCCAGAAGCAGCCTCCCGGCACCGCATCCTAAACACCCTTCATCTCTCAACGGTTCCGAACCCGCGAGGCCTAATATGAGGATTGCCTCCGTTCATACTTCACATCGGGTAACTGCTTTATATTCACGCGGAAATAATATTGGGATGTCCGGCCGGAAATCCTCTTCTCCAAGCGGGCTTCCCAACAATGCAGATCCCGGTAGAGGGTGAATCCCTGGCTTTTCACTTCTTCATTTTCAACATCATAATAGACGCTGTAACTCAAACGCCAGTTTGGAGTTACATTGAGACTCGATGATAGATTCAGGTCACTCCGTCGACTCGAGCGGGTCTCCCCCTGGCTTAGAGTATGGGTGAGATTGAGGCTCCAACCGCCGCCGCGGGATCCAGTAGAGGGGTTTTCTCCCGGATCAGATCGGCCCATATCCTCTGGATCCCCAAAATCCCCATATTCCGGGGACGCCTCATCCCCCAATCCGGCGCCGCTGAGGCGGAGGTAGTTCTGAACGCTGAGGCGGGTTCGCTTATCCCGCTTCATGTCATACGAGTGACTCCATCGGCTCTCAAAAATCCGGGATGGGATAAGGCGGATGGTGTTTTCGAGGCTGCTCCAAGGAGTCTCATCCTCAAGGAAGTTGTACCCCGTGCTGGTAGTCCAAAGAATCAGGTTATCGATCTTTCTCTCACTTTCGCCGGATCCCCATTTCAGATTGAGTTTCTGGGTCAAACCGAAGCTCACCTGGCTGACCTTGGAACCGCCGATACTAATGCCGCCGACCGAGGGAAAGCGGTTTCTTTGAACACCGTTTGAATCAGGATATTGAAGATCGGGAAAATCGGGCTGATAGCGGTACGAAGCGGTCGGCTCGATCACATGGCGGATGCCGGCAAGCGGCCCTATCCGGGGAAAGAAGGTCCCGTAAATGGTGCTGGACGTCGAGAGCCCGCCGGACCAGACGGCGCCCACTTGATTCTTCTGCCCCAGAAGATCCTCGTCGAACCATGCCGTGGTGGCATTGATGGAAGGAGAAATATTGAGGATATTCCCCAGCCGGCGCGCATCGGAGAGCCCGAAGGTCGCCCGGGAGGCGCTGTGGCTCTCCGTCGGCATGTGAAAATAGTCGGTTGAAACGGATCGAAACGAGAATCCGGTTCGGAGATAGGTCGAGGCCAGCAGATTTCTCCACCCGGCATCGTCGGTCGGTGTTGAAGCCCGCCCTAATGTGAAACTTGTCGGCGAAAAATCAATACTGGGGGCGGTCCACTTCACTTTGACACCGGCGGATGACGTTTCATCCAAATACTCCGTTCGATCCATTGTGAGAGCGAGGCTTCCCCAGTTCCACCGCTGTCTCAAATCAAGATTGGATTTTAAGGTTCTATTGAGTCGCTCATCGGTTCCGGCGCCAAAATCCCGATCCCCGCGATATTGGGCATCACTGACAAAGTCTGCGCGGAACTTCAGCGTCAGATTGTCTCGCAGCGTCTGCGAATGATCGGCCTGGAAATCCCAACGAATCGTTTCGCTTTTATCGGAATATTGCTCTTTGGAAAAGGATCCGAAGAAGCTTCCGGAGAGGAGGTAGCGCATCTTATAACGGTACCGGCTGTTGAAGATATAACGGGGTCCCCGCTCGTAGTAATCACCCCATGTCAGGAGATCCATATAGTCATTAACGGCCCAGTAATATCCGATATTCCTAACGAAACGTCCGCGATCGCGATCGAACCCGAACTCCACATCGGGCATGAGGATGCCGCTGCGCCTTCCAGATCGCAGGGGAAAAATCCAGTATGGAAGGGCCATAATGGGGATCCTGCCGATTTTCAGGATGACCGGCCTCGCCAGGGCCTTATCCTTTGTGCGAATCTTCGCGGAAGAGCTCCAGAAAGAGAAGTGCGGGGTGTCGCTATCACAGGTCGTGTACGCCGCGTCCTTCACATAAAGCGTGTTGTCTTCAACCCTCTTGATTTCATCACCCCTGTAGATCCCATTTTCAAATTCGGTGACGCCGCCGTGAATGAGCCCTTTCCGGGTATCCAGCCGGTAGGACATCCGGTCACCGTCCACCACGCTATTATTATCCTTCAATTTCGGCTTGCCCGTCGCAACGATGGTTTCTCGCAGTGAGTTGAATTGCACGCTATCGGCTTCGAGGGTCATTCCCTGGTATTGTACAATCGACTCGTTTTCCATGATGACCATGTCTTCCGACACAAGAAAAACAATATGCTGGCCCTCGTAAACGACTTGATCCTTCGGATCAAAAGCTCCGAGGGCGGCAAGGGAATCCGGTTCACGCAAATCTCCCGAGGCCAGCAGGGACCGCCGGGCTTCAATCAGCGGATGGGGATCATCGGCCACCCTCGGCCTCCCCCGGCGCGACAGCGGGCGTAAGGAATCGGGCGGTGCGGCGGCGGTGGAATCAACCGCGCCTTCCGCCGAAAGCGAATCGCGGGCCCCTTTTTTACGGGGGAAAGTATATATACCTTTGGCATCACCCCGCATTTCGACACGGTGAGCCTTTCCATCCTGGAACAAGACCACAATTTCAGCGGCCTGTGACCAATTCCGGCCGACATCCTGCCCCCGCTCCTTCAACGCTGGAATGTACAAGCTCTGCGCGCCGCTGCGCACATCCATCCTGCGAATCCGGTCATCCTGAAAATGGGTGACGAGGGTGTCCCCCAGCGCAAAGGTTTCTTCACCGGGACGATCCTTGGGCAGGTATTCCGCCCGGGCATGGCCCAGGACGAGCAGCCGCTCCGGTCCTTCGGAACCGAGGACGAGACGCAGCGTGTCACCGGCCACCGAGCCGTCGGGGTCCCACGCCTTCGGAGCTCCGAAAAGCTCCATCCGGTTTTGATCTTTGAAAAAACGGGCCTTTCCACCCCGGGCCCCCATCCGGCCCTGTTGAACAACGACATCGCCGATCGCTTCAGCCCGGCCCTGAGCCTGGTCCATCTGCAGCGTATCGGCTTCAACGATGAAGGGGGGTTCTTCCTCACCGGCGGCCCGCACCAGATAGGGCCGCTGCGGGGCTCTCGCAAGGAGAAGGAGATTGTTTCGGGTGCGATCGAAGAGGCCGACATCACCCATGGCCCGCGTGCTGTCGGCAAGATCAATGACTTTTACATGTCCAAAGGCCTGGGAGCGCTTGACGGCATCTTCATAGACCACCGTGTCGGCTTCCACCCTTTGGTTCTCATCTTCCAGCCAAGCGCCCGCCGTGAGCCGGCCCCAGCCTTCCTGCCGCCGGTAGAGCAGGGATGCTCCTCCCATCCGGCCCTCCGGGCCCTTTCCTTTGACATTTCCGATCATTGTCAGAACACCGGTGCGTCGATTGTACATTGCGGAATCTGATGTCATGACGCGGGATGTGTCGGCGATGTGCACCTCGCCCTGGAGGAAGACCTCCTCGCGGCCCGGATCCCAGATCCCCTCGAGCGCCGTGGCGCGAAAAACCCCATGTTGAATCTCGATATGATCCATGCGGCTCCGGCCGCCGAAAATGCCTTCAAGCCTCTCTCCGGTGATATACCAAGGCTCGGATTCAGAGGTTTGCGGGTTTGCCGGCAGGGGCGCAAGAAAGACGAGAGAAAGCAGAAGCAAAACCCGCCGGAGGGAGGCGCAGCAGGTCAGGTTCCGATGGGGTGATAAAATTTTCATTTGGAACGGCGGCTCCACATGAAACCCGGCGGCTTTCTGCGTCGAGGGACTACGCACCGCCGGAAAATTCGTTCTTGCCAACCCGGTTTAAGGCCTCTAGCGATGCGCCGATCACAGCGGCATGAGGACCCAGGGCCGCCAAACAAAGTTCCGGGTGCTGTTTCTGCGGGAACATCATCCGCTCCTCCATCATTTCCCGCGCCGGTTTCAAGATCAGCTCTCCGGCCTGCGCCACACCCCCGCCCAAGACAATCCTGTCCGGATCGAAAATATTGACAAACCCGGCCAAGGCCGCCCCAAGATAGCGCCCCGTTTGGCGGAAGGACTCAATGGCGGGGGCATCGCCCGCTCGGGCCGCAAGCGACAAGGTCTCTGGTGTCGGCTGTTCGGAGGGATCCTTCAAAAACTTCTTCAAGATCTGTGTCGGCTCGCCGCCGGCTAACTCCATGTACCGCAAGACGATTTCCCGGTTCCCGACGAAACCCTCGAGACAACCGTAGCTCCCGCAGGCACATTTTTCACCATCGATCTGAAGGGGAGTGTGCCCCATTTCCCCCGCCCAACCATGGACGCCGGTGAAGAGCTCGCCATCGAGCAGGATCCCGCCACCAACACCGGTTCCCAAGGTCAACCCCAGCAAGACGCGGGCGCCTCTCCCGGCGCCGGCGCGGCCCTCGCCAAGGACAAAGGCATTCGCATCATTGATAAGAAGAACGGGTGAGCCGAGCCGCTCTGCCAGCATCGCTCCAAGAGGTACATCCCTCCAATGAGGAAGGTTGGGTGAGATCTGAACAATTCCTCTTGATGTGTCGATGAGCCCGGCACACCCGATGCCGACCGGTATGTTGCGGGGTTCGACTCCGGCGATGCGGGCCGCTTCGAGAAGAAGCCCCCCCAGCGCATCCGCCAATCGGGTGACGGTATCTTCGGGTGTGTCCTGGGATCGTGTCGGCAGGATTCGATCGTGCTTCAGGGTTCCCAGAACGGAAACAACCGCGGCCTTGATACTTGTGCCTCCGATATCGGCGCCGACCGCGACTTTCACAAAGTCACCTCCACGGACTCCTGAAGTGATTCCCGAGGACCGATCCCTAACGCCCGGCAGGCCTCATCCATTGTAAAAAACGACCCGGAGACAACACAGATTTCATCATCACCGCGTTCTTCCAGGGCGCAATTCAGAGCATCCTCCACGGATGGATGCATTGTATAATTCAGCCCCTCGGCCGCCTCCGCGAGCACCTCTGTGGGAACGCATCGGGGGTGTTCCGGCGAGCAAAAGTGAAAGCGGCCCCCGGCTCGGCTCAACTGGTGAAGAAAATTTTTGTGATCCTTCCCCTTGACCATCCCCACGATCCAGCGGGCCTTCCCGAGCTCGGGCCAGCGGTTGAGCGCCCGGACCAGCCGGCGCCCCCCCTCAGGATTATGAGCCACATCGAGCAGTATCGGATATTGAGGAAGCAGAACTTCAAGCCGGCCGGGCCAATGGGTCGACCGAAGTCCGGTCCGGATACCGGCTTCCGTCAGCGGCCAGCCTTGCTTTTGTAACAGGGCGGCTCCCAGAAGAACCATGCGGGCATTCTCCACCTGGTGGGCGCCGGCCATCGGGATCTCCCAGCAGCCATCCAGCCAGGCGGGGAGGTCTTCACCCTTTCTTATACTTCTCCACTGTGTAGAACGTGGATGAAGCTGGAGATCTCTGACGGCCAGGGCTTCTCTATCCAGCTGTACCGGGACGCCCCGTTCGAGAGCGACCGACAGCACGGTATCCCGGGCCTCCTTCGGGCATCCGGCCAGAATGAGTTCCACCCCTGGTTTGAGGATTCCGGCTTTCTCTCCGGCGATCTCGGCCAGGCTGGCTCCAAGGGTCTTCTGGTGGTCGATGGAAAGGGAGGTGATGATCGCGAGTTGCGGCGTCACAACATTTGTCGCATCAAGCCGCCCGCCCAATCCCACCTCAAGCACGGCAATGCGGACGCCCTGTTGAACAAAGATCCAGAAGGCAAGACAGGTCGCCGCTTCAAAGAATGATAAACTGTTCCGCTCCACCGCGGGCCAGATAGTCTCAAGGCCCTCAATAATCCAGCCGGGCGCGGCCATCCGGCCGTCAATGCGGATGCGCTCCCTGAAATCGCGGATGTGAGGCGAGGTGTACAAACCGGTACGCAGCCCGCAGGAGCGAAGCACGCCGGCCATCATGGCGCTCGTCGAGCCTTTACCATTCGTCCCGGCGATATGAACGGAGGCGAAGGCATTCTGCGGCGAGCCAAGATCCCTGAGAGCGGATTGAATGCGGGACAGCCCCAACTTGATGCCGGAATGTTCCAATGTGTATAAGCGATCCAAGGCCTCATCGTATGTCATAAAGAGACCTCTTCGGCGTCAGAAGGCATCTCCTCCGCAACACCCTCCTGATCCTTCCCCGATGGCGCCAGGAGGCTCTGCATCGATCCGCTGTCATAAAACAATCCGAGCAGGGTCGATAGTTTTTCCCGCATCAACGTTCGGGGAATAATGGCATCGATCATTCCGTGCTCGAGAAGGAATTCAGAACGCTGAAAACCGGGGGGCAATTCCTGATTGATGGTCTGCTCGATCACGCGCGGGCCCGCGAAGCCGATGAGGGCGTTCGGCTCGGCGATATTGATATCCCCCAAAGAGGCAAAGCTTGCCGTAACCCCACCCGTCGTTGGATCGGTGAGAATGGAGATGAAGGGAAGACCCGCATCATCCAACCGCGCCAGCTGGGCGCAGGTCTTCGCCATTTGCATGAGGGAGAGGGCCCCCTCCTGCATCCGGGCTCCGCCGGAGCAGGAAACGATAATAAGGGGAATACGCTCTTTTAGGCTGTATTGGATCAAGCGGGAGACTCTCTCTCCCACCGCGGAAGCCATGCTTCCACCTAAAAACGAAAAATTCATGAATCCGATCGCCACGGGATGGCGGTTGATCTGGGCGCAGCCGCTGATAATCGCTTCGGCGGATGGGTCCGTCGCCGTGGCTGCCTTTAGACGATCCGCATAGCGCTTTGAATCGCGGAATTCGAGCGGATCGGTGGAGCGGATATTCGAGAACATCTCCTTGAAGGAATCGGGATCGACGAGGAGTTGTATATAGGTTTGCGGGGGAATCCGGAAATGATGGCCGCAGGTTCCGCAAACCCAGGCATTTCTCTCTAACTCGCGGCGGTAAAGGATCTCGCCACACCCGCCGCATTTGAGCCACACACCATCGGGCACCTCTTTTTTCTCCTGCGTCTTGAGCGATTTACGCCCGATCCGCCACCAGGATTGCATTTCCTATTCCTCCTCTGTCCGGAGAGGCTCCGGCGGCAGGTGATACATCATAACCAAAGCATCCTCTCCTTCACGCTGGTAATACAATTTTCGGATGGCGACCGAGCGAAATCCTAAACTCTCATACAATCCCCGGGCCGCATCATTGGAGAAACGGACTTCAAGGGCGATCCAAGCTGACTTCCGCTCACGGGCCTTTTTCAGAAGACGGTTCATGAGGGAGCGCCCGATCCCGCGCCCTCTCCGATCGGGGGCCACGGCGATATTGGCCAGATGAACCTCATCTTCAACACACCAGGCCACGAGATACCCGATAATCTCACTTCTTGATTCGACAACCCAAACCCAATTCCGTCCTCCGGCGCCGGTGACCTCCGCGGCAAAAGCCCGGGCGGACCAGGGATCAGAGAAGCAAACCCTCTCGATGGCGGCCACACCCTCGACATCCGCCAGCCGCATAGGCCGGATGATCGGATCTTCAATCCCTTCGTGGGAGTTCTGTTTTGTACTGTGGTCGGCGGACATCGGCACCCTTGAGATATCGCGGAACGAGGGCCGCGAGCTCCTTTCCTCTAAGATTCTCCCTGCCGGTCCCGGACCCGCAAAGGGCCACGGTTACGGCCGATGGGTGCAGCTCCGGATAAAGACGCCACCCTCCCCTCCAAAGTTGATGCGAGAGATCCAAGCGGTCAATCCCCGGCCCGGCCAGGGCCCCCCGGTCAGCCGCCGGATCAAGCCGGTGACCGATTTCCGCGCGAAGGGTGGAGGGTTCCCAACAGGCCTCCGCGATCAGGGGATGGTACCCTTCGGTGTCCCGTTGAAGGAGCGCGGCATAAACCCTGCCTTTGGGGGCCGGGAGGGTCGCCAGAACCGGCTGATCCCCGGCGATGCCGGCCGCCAGCGCCTCAAGAGAAGAGACCGGAACAACCGCGATCCCCGTTCCCAAGCTCAGACCCTTGGCAAGGGCCAAACCCACGCGCAGCCCCGTGAAGGAGCCGGGGCCGATATCAATGGCGATCCGTTGCAACACGCCGAGTTCCCAATCCGCCCACTGGAAGAGGGAGTCAATCAAGTCTATCAGGCGCTCACCGGTCCTTCCCCGGATCCGAAGAGATCCCGCGGCGACGACCTCTTGGTCTTCCATCAAGGCGACTTCGGCGGTGGGGCCTGATGTCTCAATCCCGAGGATACGCATCGACTTCCTTCCCCTCAAGGGTGCGGGCCAGTTTGTCCCATTCACCCATGGGCGCCTCAAAAACGATCCGCCGGATCGTTCCCCCGCGATGGGCCAGCCAAATCCTCAGCGCCCTTTCCGGGAGATCGGAGCCCAATCTCTCCGCCCACTCAATGAGACTCAGTTCTCCGGTATCCCAGTATTCCTCCCACTCCGCCAATTCCAGCTCATCGACGGAGGGCAATCGGTAAAGATCAAAATGGTACAGAGGATGCACGACCCGGTACTGATTCATCAGGGTGAACGTCGGGCTCCGGACGCGGCCCTCATATCCAAACCCCTCGGCGGAACCGGCGACCAATCTCGTCTTGCCGGTGCCCAGCTCTCCCATCAGGGCCACGACCGCATGGGACGGAGCGGTCTCCGCAACTAAGACGCCGTACCGGCGGGTCTCCTCCTCATCCCTGCTGAGGACAGCCCGGGCCCATCTCATTGGAGATTCCGCGGAGTGAGGGTTACGACCGGCAAAATCATCTCTTCGAGGGAAACGCCGCCATGTTGAAAGGAGTTCCTGAAAAGGCGCTCATATTTGCGAAAGTTATTCGGATAGAGGAAGAAATAGTTTTCCTTTGCCAGTATGTAATGTTTCACCAAGCCATCCAGGGGGAGCTTGAAGATCTGGGGATCCCGCACATGGATGGCCGTCCGCTCGTCGCAAACAAGGTTGTCACCGTACTTGTACCGTACGCCGGAACTCGTTTCACGATTGGCGCGGACCCGTGTCGCTTTTTTCACCTGCACGCTGCCGTGATCGGTGGTAATAACGACGTGCACCCCCCTTTCGGAGAGCGTGCGGAGGGTCTCCATCAGGATCGAGTGTGAGAACCAGGTCCGCAGGTGCGAGCGCAGGGCATCTTCATCCGGCGCCAATTCTTGTAATAGCTCCGACTGGCTCCGCCCATGTGAAAGAGCATCGACAAATGTAAAAACCAGCGCCGAAAAGGAAAGGTCGGCAATGCTTCCCAATTGGCGGCTAAGCTCCAGGGCCTCGTTCCGGTTATAAATCTTCAGATAGCGAAGGGCATCGGAACGTACGCCGTTCCGTTCAAGAAGTTTCTTTAACAATACCTGCTCATACCGGTTTTTGCTGGTCTCAGTGTTCTGCGCCTCCTGCCAATATTCCGGAAACCGGCGGGCGATCTCAATGGGGAAGAGCCCGCTGAAAATGGCGTTGCGGGAATAGGGTGTCGCGGTGGGAAGGATAGAGCAGTAAAGATCGACATCCGAATGAAACATCTCCGTTAATAACGGCTCCATCACAAGCCATTGATCCAGTCTCATGCAATCAATGACAATAAGGGAAACTTTCTTCCCCTGCTTGACCAACGGCATGACTTTTTGTTCCACCAGGTCGTTCGAGAAGGGCGGTCTTTCTCCCCGGGCTTGATCCACCCAGCCCCTGTAATGGACCTCAACATACCGGCAGAATTCTACATTGAGGCTTGAGATATAATCCTGATGCGCCTGTCGTAGAGCCGAATCTTCGGAACGGAGAAGCTCCAAATCCCATCGCACCATTTTGTAATATAATTGGGCCCAATCATCCCACTTAAAATCGATTGTGGATAGGGAACGGATCTCGGCGACATCCTGCACATACCCCCGGACCCGCTGTTCTTTCACAATTTCGCGCCGCTCGAAAACTTTTTTGCAGGCCATCCAAATCTGACTGGGATTGACCGGTTTGATAAGATAGTCGGTGATCCGCCTTCCGATCGCCCGATCCATCAGGTCCTCTTCCTCGCTTTTTGTAATCATAATAACGGGGAGATAGGGATGGGTTCCCTTGAGGGCGTCCAGCATCGCCAGGCCATCCATACCGGGCATCATTTCATCGAGTAGAACAAGATCCACAGGCTCGCGCGAGATGAGATCGAGCGCATCCAAGGCATTGCTCGACGGAAGGATCTCGTATCCTTTCCCCTCGAGATAGAGAATATGCGGCCGCAGCAGATCGATCTCGTCATCAACCCAGAGAATCCTCCGGGTTTCATTTCGAGCAGAGATCTTGTCCGCCATCTCAAGTACCTCAATGACCTATGGATAGGGCCGTCTTATCGGTCGCCTTCCCCGAGGAATGAATCAAACAGGGAAGGAAATGACAAAGGTGGTTCCCTTGCCGATCTGGCTCTTTTCGACCCAGATCTTACCGCCATGATAATCTTCGATGATCCGCATGGCCAGGGTCAACCCCAACCCCCACCCGCGGGTCTTTGTGGAATAGCCGGGGGAGAAAATCTTTTTGAGTTCCCGGGGCGACATTCCCCGTCCCTCATCACTAATCCGGATCTCGACACATTCGGTTTCACGCCGGTGGGCGACAGAGATCTCAATCACCCCCCCGCTGTCCTGCGTCGCGTCGATAGCATTCTTTAGAACATTCTCAATGCACCACTCAACAAGCTCTTTATTCACACTCACCGGCGGCACCAGACCGTACCCTTCACGAATTTCAGCCTGCTTCCGCAGATGCGGCAATCGTCGTCTGAAATAGCGGACGGCTCCGCTGACGATCGGAACAACATCCTGGACCCGCAGCTGAGGCACCGACCCGACCTGCCCGAAGCGGAGAGCGATCTTGTTCAGCCGATCGGCATCCCGGTCCATCTCCTCCACGACATCGTGAATGAATCGCCCGTCGAGTGAAACGGAATCGGGAGGCTCATCTTTGTCCCCCCTCTGGTCCATCACCTTCTCACGAAGAAGCTCCACCCAGCCCAGCAAACTGCTGATCGGGGTTCCCAATTGATGGGCCGTTTCCTTGGCCAAACCGATCCAGATGGCTCGCTGCTCCGAGGTTTTCATACTCCGGTAGCCGAGGTATCCCAGAGCGAGGAAAAAGAAAAGGGTTATGAATTGTACAACAGGAACCCATCGCAATTCACGAACCAATGAGCGCTCACCGTAGTGAACATAACCAAAGAGTTTTTCTCCATCGGGAGCGTACATCGGGATCGGGGGATTGGTGGCATCAAAGCGGTGAACCATATCGATGACCCTGCGTATCGGCCCCTCCGGCGGATTCTCGGGATCGATGCCGGCCACCGTAGCGACGTCCACGGCCTCCGGAGGAATCCCGATATTCTTCCAGACAAAGGGACGTCCATCGGTGTCGGAGAGGATCAAGGGCAGGTCGCTGGGCTTGATGATTTCTTCAAAAACCGTTCTGAGCTCATCCGATTCGATGGCTTGGAATGTGGTCAGGGCGGCGAATCGGGCAAGGAGTTCCGATATCATCCGGGATTCATCCCGGATCTTTCCGATCCAGGAGGAGGTGTAGAGAAAGGTCAGGGCGATCAGGATGAAGCTTCCGAAGAAGAGATAACCCTTTAGCAGACCGGGCAGGTTGCCTCGCGTAATAGCCATGACTCCCCGACTCCCCCGCCTCTATTGGACGGGAGTTAGGATCTCCAACCCATCCATGTATGGTTGCAACGAAGCCGGGATCTTAACCTCGCCCGATGCCGTCTGATGAACCTCCAGTAGGGCTACCAGAAGACGGGGAAGCGCGACACCGGAACCGTTCAATGTATGTACAAAATGAACCTTGCCATCCTCGCCGCGATAGCGGATCCCCGCCCGGCGGGCCTGAAAATCCTCAAAATTGCTGCAGGATGATATTTCGAGCCAACGTTCCTCGGCCGGCGCCCACAACTCGAGGTCGTAACATTTCGCGGCGGCGAAGGAAAGGTCGCCCGAACCCAAAACAACCACACGGTAGGGCAATTCCAGCGCCTGAAGAACCGCCTCTGCGTTTTGTACAAGTTTCTCGAGTTCGTCGTAGGAGGTTTCGGGCTTCACAAACTTCACGAGTTCGACTTTGCCGAACTGGTGGACGCGGACCAATCCGCGCGTATCCCGGCCATAAGCCCCCGCCTCTCGGCGGAAACAGGAAGTATAAGCTGTCAGATAGATCGGCAACCTGGAAGCCGCCAGAACTTCTTCGCGGTAAATGTTCGTCAGTGGGACCTCCGCTGTCGGAATGAGAAAGAGCCCGTCTTTCTCCGACGCATACATGTCCTCTTCCAGCTTTGGAAGCTGACCGGTCCCAAAAGCCGATTCCCTGCGAACCATGAGCGGCGGAGCGATCTCCGTATAACCATGCCGCTTGGTATGCCAATCGAGGAGGAAATTGATCAAGGCGCGCTCCAGCCGCGCCCCGGCGCCTGTAAAAAGGGTAAATCCGGCGCCGCTGATCTTCGCGGCGATATCCAAATCGAACAGGCCCAGTTCCGGACCGATTTTCCAATGGGGTTGCCGCCCCTGCGGGAACGAAAAATCACCCCACCGGCGGATCTCCTGATTGGCCGTCTCCGCCGGGCCGATGGGAACACTCGCATGCGGGAGATTGGGAATCCATTCGTGGAGCCGGTCCAATTCGGTTTTCAACTCTTTGATCTCATTTTCGAGATCACCCTGTTCCCCACTCAGACGCCGGGTTTCCTCAATGAGATCACCGGCCTCTTCACCCACCTTCCGCCGCCGGGCCACCTCCTGTGAGCGGCGGTTTCGTTCCGCCCGCAGCTCTTCAACCCGGGCAAGTTTGGCCCGCCATATCTGATCGATTTCCAAGAGCCGATTCAGATCAGCCCCCGTTTCACCCTTGGCCTCAAGCGCCCGGCGCACATCATCCGGACGACTACGAATCAACTTCAAATCAAGCATAAGACCTATCAAAGCTCCTTGCGGGCGACATCCAGAATTTCCCGCCCCAGTTCTCTCAACATCTGGCGACCCAGGTGATCTCCGACCCATTCAGGATCATCAGGAGACCCATCCATCCCCAAACGGAGGATATTTTCCCCATCGGAAGAACAGATGACCGCCTCCAGTCTTAGTATATCACCCTTGATACACCCCAGCGCGCCGACGGGCGCCCCGGGCCATGCTTCCAGCGTGCGGAGAAACGCCCTCTCCGCCTTGTTCTCTTTCCGGCTGAGGGAGTCGTTGAGGACCGCAATAGATTCTATCGTCTCTTTGTCCCCCGTGCGCGCCATCAGACCCAGAGCCCCCTGGCCCGCCGCCGGAACCGAAATGTCGATGGTGAAAATCTCGCTCACCCTATCTTGAAGACCCAACCATTCCATCCCCGCCGCCGCAAGAACCAGCCCCTCCATATCCCCGGCGTCCAGATGGGCGAGGCGCTCCTCCACATCCCCCAGACAATAAGTGATCTCCAGATCTGAGCGATACTGCTGCAACTGGGCTTTTCGCCGAAGGCTGCTCACACAAACCCTCGCACCGGCTGGCAGCTCATCCAGAATCCGGTGGTCCCTGGAGACAAAGACATCCAAGGGTGTCTTGCGCTCAAGGACCGCGGCGATGTGGACCCCCTCGGGCAGAAAGGGCGGAAAATCTTTCATCCGGTGAACGGCGACATCAATCTTGTTGGAAAGCATCGCCTCATGAAGGGACTCGCTGTAAAATTCCCGGATCGGAATCTGTCCACTATGGGGGCTTTTCCCCCGGCGCGGCGCCTTTACGGGGAAGGCGAGTACGTCCCAGACGAATCCCTTCGTCCGTCGTTTCAGACTCTTTAATATTGATTGCGCCTGCAGGTTTCCCAATTTCCCTTGGAGAACACCCAGACGTAGAGTGCGGTCTGCGCCCATGGCGCCGGATCCCTTCCCTCTTTAGCATTACATACTGCTGTTGATTGCTTAACCGTTTACGCCACGCAAATCTAGCATGGGGTTATCCCACGGTCAACTCACGCACCGTTGCCGCTCACCGATCGGTGGACCTGAAAACTCCTCAGAACCAGGCATCCGCGAGAAACAGAGCCATGACGATCAGTCCGGCCTGCATCGTCAGCCAAATCCATAGAGCGATCCGAGACGATCCCGTCAAACGACCGAGACGATGCGTCAGGTGATCCCGTCCACCGATCCATGGCCGGGAACCCCTCAGAATTCGAGTCAATGTAACAAAAGACATGTCGAGCAGGGGCAGTGCAAATAGGATCAGGAGCGGGAGGATGCGGACGGTAACCGGCGTCAAACCCGCCGCCGCCTGGACAATCCAAACCCAACCCCAATAGCCGAGAAGAAAGGAGCCGCCGTCCCCCAGAAAAATCCGGGCCGGGGGAAGATTCCAAACGAGGAGACCGGCCGTCGCGCCGACGGCTCCCCACAACACCGGCTCGTCTGAAAGTAAAGCCAATCCAATGAAGGTGAGAAACCCCGTTCCCAGAGCCACACCATCCATATTGTCTATTAGATTGTGGGCATGCAGGAGCAGCCACAGAACCAACACTTGGAGTGGATAAAAACCGGCCCCGGCGGTTCCGAGAACCCAGGGGGCCGCCAACGCCAGGAGTCCGGTAAGCGCCGCCTTTAGTGCCGGATTCATTTCCCGAAGATCATCCCCTATCCCGAGAAGGGTGAAGGCCCAAGCCAGGGGCAGAGGACGCCACCCATCGTCAAAGAGAAGGACGGGCAGTGTGAGCGCCAGGCAGAGGACGCCACCCCCCGACAGGGGAACAGCCCTTTCAGCATGCCGGTCCGGTCGTGGAGTCGAGAGCCATCCCCAACGACGGCCTAAAGAAATAGCGGGGAGAGAGAGTATGAATGCCGGCAGGAATCCGGCAAGAAAAATGAAGAGGGTTCGAATCTCAGCTGGGCTCAGCACGGAACTCGAAGAGGGGCATCGGGGCCGCAATAACTTAAGACCGAAGGCAAAGCAGACCTTGTAACAGATTCCGGGAGTGGCAATTGTTTGGCCTTGGCAATATCCCGAATCGTCAAGAGAAGGAGCGTATCAAGATCAGCCAGAGGGCGGTAACCGGTCAAATGGGTGATCTTGTCCAGTGAAGGAACCCGTCGCCGTATATCTTCAAAGTCCCTTCCGTAGACGTCGGCGTAGGGGACGAGGCGAACCCTCGAAGAGCTCCCCGTAAGGGTCTTGATTCTCTCGGCAAGGTCTAGAACCGTCGTCTCTTGATCGCTACCGATATTGAAAACATCCCCCTCGGCGGCCGGATTCTCGGCGAGCATCAAGACGCCGCGAACCACATCCCCCACAAAAGAGAAACAGCGGCTTTGCAGACCGTCGCCATAGACGGTCATTGTTTCCCCCTTGAGCGCCTGGAGAATCAGCCTTGGCAATACCATCCCAAAATGACCCAGTTGCCTCGGTCCACAGGTGTTGAAACAACGGACAGCCACGACCGGAAGCCCAAGCTCTTTCCCATAACTCAGGGCCATGAACTCATCCACAACCTTCGACGCGGCATATGACCAGCGCATAACCGAGGTCGGGCCCAGAATACAATCATCGCTCTCTTTCAACTTCGCGCTGAGACCTTTCCCATAGACTTCGGAAGAGGAAAAGAGGACAACCTTGATCCCGCCCGATTGATGGCAGGCCTCCAAGATCGAGGCGGCGCCCTGCAAATTGTTCATGAGGCTCTCGAGGGGCCGGTCGATGATATTGCGGACACCGACAGCCGCCGCGAGATGAAAGACAAGATCGACACCGGGAAGAAGCCCTCGGAGCAATGTGCGGTTCTTCACATTTCCACGGATAAATTGCGCTCTTCCAGTGGCTCTGGCGGATTTCAGATTCGCCAGGCGGCCTGAGGAGAGATTGTCCACAACGATGACACGATGCCCTTGATTCACAAGAGCATCGGTCAAGTGGGAGCCGATGAACCCCGCCCCGCCCGAAACGAGGATCTTCATACAAAGCTCCCGCTGGATGCGATTCCGGCGTCTATAACTTTATCTGCCATCAAGATAAGGCTAGGGTGAGGTTGGTATGGTGTCAAGATGACTTTGCCTGTCTTTTATCATCGAGAAACTTGTAGTTCCTGCGATAGTAATTTAAAAACTCGCCCGATTTGAGAGGACGCCACCAATCTGGAAAGTCCCGATACCAGTCGATCGTCTCGCTCAATCCGGTATCGAAGGTATACTCCGGTTTCCAACCTGTGGTTCCCTCCAGCTTACCCCAACCCATCGCGTACCGGCGGTCATGACCAGGCCGGTCAACAACATGCGCGATGAGGGAATGCGGCTTTTTCAAGTGATCGAGAATCGCCGCGGCAATCGTCAGAACATCCCGTTCATCCCCAGTGGCGACGTTGAAAACCTCCCCTTCAATCTCAGGGACGGCCAGCAATGACTCCAGCGCCCGGCAGTGATCGATGACGTGGATCCAGTCTCTCAAATTTCGCCCGCTGCCATAGACAGGCAATTTCTCGCCCTCGATGGCGTTGGTCGCGAAGAGAGGGATGAGCTTCTCCGGATATTGGCGCGGCCCGTAGTTATTGCTGCATCGCGTAATGATCACCGGCCGGCCGTAAGTGGCAAAATATGAATAAGCGAGACGGTCGCCCCCCGACTTGCTGGCCGAATAGGGATTCCGCGGGAGGAGCGGGCTGAATTCGGTCGCGGGGTCCCCCAAAACCTCGCCGTAGACCTCATCGGTCGAGATTTGGAGAAAGCGCAGGACGGGAAACTGGCGGATGGCCTCCAGCAGCACGTACACGCCGAAGACATCCGTCTTGATGAAATCCGACGGATCGCCGATCGACCGGTCCACGTGGGTCTCCGCGGCAAAATTCACGACAAAATCGGTCCCCTCCCCAAGGAGAGCGTTCACCAGAGAAACATCACAGATATCCCCTTTTACAAAACGGTACCACGATTGCCCCTCGAACTCCGCAAGGTTGGACGGATTGCCGGCATAGGTCAGCTTGTCCAAAACTGTAATCCGGGCTTTGGGATGCTTCCGGTGCATATGATGAACGAAGTTGCTGCCGATAAATCCGGCGCCTCCCGTGACGAGGTAGCGTCCTTCGTCGAGGGCATGGCTTAACTGATCCCGGGAGGGGAACCGACCTTCATTATCCATCAACATCGCTCCAATCGTAGGGAACCTCACCACTGTGCGGTGAAACTCTGTACTCATCCGGCTCGTTGTAGTTGTAAACTTCATCAGGGATGTTGAGAAGCAGCACCGGCTCGGTGCCGATTCCCTTGATCCCGTGCAGAACGCCCGGTGGGATCCGAACCAACATCGGACGGCGGTCGCCGATAAAAAGCTCGTTCACCTCGCCATGCGTGGGTGACCCTTCGCGGCGGTCGTAGAGGACAACCTTCCCCATCCCTTTAACGACGGCGAAGTGATCCGTTTGAATTTTGTGATAGTGCCATCCTTTAACCCGGCCGGGGTAAGCCACGCTGAGATAGGCCTGCCCGAATTGTTTAAAGAAAGGATCGTCCCGGCGAAAAATCTCCATGAGATATCCCCTGGCATCGGAGATGACCTTCAACTCTTTGGTAATCACGCCATCAATCATGATTCGCCGTCCTTTCAGGGACCGTGCAGACCCCATCCACACTAAAGTTTTTTCTTGGCTGATTTTTGTTGACGCAGAAATTCTCCGCGTCCCACGCCTACATAATTGAAGCCCATGGAGTCCATATTGGAGGGATTGTAAATATTCCGGCAATCAACAAGGTTGGGCGTCTTCATGAGCTGGCGGATTTTGGCGAGATCCAACATCCGAAATTCATTCCATTCCGTCGCAATGACCAGGACATGCGCATCCTTGGCGACCTCATAAGCATCCGAGCAGAACCGCGCGCCTTTCAACTCCTTCTTCGCATTGGGCATGGCGACCGGATCGAAGACCCGGACATGGGCTCCCAATTTCAAAAGGTGTTTAACAATCTCCATCGCCACTGATTCCCGCACATCATCGGTCATCGGTTTAAAGGAAAGCCCCAGGACTCCAATGTTCCTGCCCTTCACCGTACCGGCTGCGGCGCTGATCTTCTCAATCATCAGTTTCTTCTGACGCTGGTTAACGCTGATGGTCGCCTTGACGAGCTTTGATTCATAACCCAGTTTTTTTGAAAAATGCGCAAGCGCCCGCGTATCTTTCGGGAAACACGATCCGCCGTAACCGGGTCCGGGATGAAGGAATTTGGGTCCGATGCGCCCGTCCAAACCCATCGCCCGCGACAATATTTTGACATCGGCGCCGGCACGCTCGCAAAGAATCGACATCTCATTGATAAAGGAGATCTTTGTGGCGAGAAAGGCGTTCGAGGCGTATTTAATCAGTTCGGCCGTCTCCACACTGGTTTTCACCATGGGTGTTTCATTGAGATAGAGCGGCCGGTAAATTTCCGAGAGAATTTTTTCGGCCTTCTTCGTCCAGGTTCCGATCACAATCCTATCGGCCCATAGAAAATCACGCACCGCTGATCCTTCTCGCAGGAACTCGGGGTTCGACGCTACATCGAAAGGAACCTTCTTTTTCAGATGGGTGGCGATAATTTCACGAACCTTCGCCCCCGTCCCCACCGGCACCGTGCTCTTTTGTATAACAAGTTTGTAGCCGTTGGCGTTCTTGGCTATTGTTCGGGCCGCCTCAAAAACCTGCGAAAGATCGGCTTCGCCTCGCGCATTGGATGGCGTCCCCACGGCGATAAAAATAGCGCGGCACTTCTTGATGGTGCCGGCCAGATCCGAGGTAAACTGCAGCCGGCCTTCTTTCATATTGGTCCGGACAAGCTCTTCCAAACTAAACTCATAAAACGGGATTTGCCCCTTCCTCAGCGTTTCAACTTTCTTCTTGTCGATATCGACACAGATGACCGTATTCCCAAAATCGGCGAGACAGGCGCCTGTAACCAATCCGACATATCCCGTTCCCAACACACAAATCCGCTCCATGTTATCTCTCCTGTGGGCGATGAAATTGACACGTCTTTCCTACAATAGCAGTTCCGACCCGCCCTGGTCAAAAGGCCTACACGCCCGTTTGGGTCTCTAAAACTGAAGAAATTTCCCGTCGTATGGCCGCGGCCGCCGCGGCGGGATCCTCCGCCCTGAGGATCGGGCGCCCGACGACGATCCACCGGGCTCCATCGCTGATCGCTCGGGCGGGGGTCATGATCCAATGTTGGTCATTGGCCGCCGATCCGGCGGGGCGGATGCCCGCACAGAGGACACGGATCGCTTCCCCGAAGCGTTCACGGAGCGGTTCGAGACTCCTCGCGGGGGCCACCACACCGTCTAATCCGGCCTGAAACGACCTCTCGGCAAGTCGCACCACCTCGGCCTCCAACTCCCTCTCCGGCAACTCTTGATTGCTGGTCAGGACCGTCACCCCAAGAAGCCGGGGTCGAACCGCATCGGGAAATTGAAGCGCCGCTTCCGCCGCCTGGCGCAGGGCCTCCGAACCGGCGGCGGCATGCAGGGTGATCAGACCGGCTCCGAGGTGGCCCACCGACTCAACGGCCCGGGCCACCGTATTGGGAATGTCGTGAAGTTTGAGATCGAGAAAGACCTTCTTCCCCTGATCCCTCACCCATCGAACGATATCGGGCCCCTCCGCGCAGAAGAGCTGGAGTCCAATTTTAAACCATTCGATTTCATCACCAAGTCTCTTAAGAACAGGTCGGGCCTCATCCAAGCTGGGCACATCCAGGGCGACGATCAAACGATCCTTGGCCTTCCGCTTGATGTCTGAACTCTCGGAGACCATCTCACACTCCTTCCTGTGGCCACTGGAGCGAACCCACGATCTCGGCTAGACATGATTTGCCGAGTCTCTCGATCCGGGAGGGTAATTGATCCAGAATTTCCACCGCCGTCCCCGGGTGGGCGAACGAGGCAGAGCCGATTTGTATGGCCGAAGCCCCGGCCAAAAAGAATTCCATGGCGTCGGAGATGGCGGCGATCCCGCCAACCCCGACAATCGGCCCCCCCAACGCCTTGAACAATTGATGGACCCGGGCCACGGCGACCGGCCGGATGGCCGGTCCTGAAAGCCCGCCGAAACCGCGGGCCAGACGAGGTTTATTTTTCTCGGTATCGATAACAAGACCGAGCAGGGTGTTGATCGCGGTCAGCGCATCGGCCCCGCCCTCAAGGCAGGCCCTTCCAATCTCTTCGATCGAGGTGACGTTGGGCGAAAGCTTCGCCCAAAGGGGACGATCGGTGACCGAGCGGATGTGCGCGATGACCTGATAAGCGGTTCGCGGATTCTGACTGAATTCCATCCCCCCTTCGCTGACATTGGGACAGCTGATATTAATTTCGAGCCCCGCAACACCAGGCGCCCGGCCGACCCTTTCTGCAATCCGGACAAAATCATCGATCCGCCGGCCCCCGAGACTCACAATAATCCTGGGTCCTAGATCTCTTAAGGGAGGAAGAATTTCAGCGAGAAAACGATCCATACCGACATTCTGCAGCCCAATCGAATTGAGCAGGCCGGCATCTGTTTCAGCAATCCGCAGGGGATGATTCCCCGCCCGGGGCTCCAGGGTAATTGTCTTGGTGACGATTCCGCCGAGCCGATGGGCTTCGGTCAAAGCGATTGATTCGAGTCCGTAGCCGAAGGTGCCTGAGGCGGCCAACACCGGATTGGCCAGCTGAACGCCGCCGACATTGATGGAAAGATCCGGTCGCTTATTCGACGAAGCCATCCCAATCAACCTTTTCCGCGGGGAAAACCGGGCCCTGGCGGCAGGCCAGCGCATAGGCGCCGTAACCCTCGCCTCCCCGCACCGGTACGGCGCACCCGGCGCAGAGACCGCAGCCGCAGCCGAAAATGGTCTCCAGACTGACCTGGAGAGGAAAGCCGAATCCCTCATTCCAAACTGAAACCGCCCGCAACATCGCCGTCGGGCCGCAAATGTACAAGGCATCCCGGCCGGGATGAATTTCACCTGCATCGATCCCGTCATTGAGCAGATTCAGAACCGTCCCTTTGCGGCCCCGGCTACCATCCTCACTCGCCTCCTTGAATGGAATGGATGGCTCCACCGGCCAGCGTTCCTCATGCGAGCGGTAGCCATAGAGTAGACATTGCGAATGATTGAGATCACTTAAACATTGGGCCAAGTAGAGCAGAGGGGCCACGCCCCGGCCGCCCCCGACGAGAAGGGCGCGGCGGTTCTTTAGGATGGCATAGCCGGCACCCAAAGGACCGGTCCAGTCCATTTCCGCCCCGATCTCGAGCCGGCTCATCCCCTGGCTCTCGCGGCCGACGGGAGCATAAACGATTTCCAGAAGCCCCGATCCGTCATCTTCTACACGCCAACCGGCGACGCTGAAAGGTCTTGGCAATCTGAAGAAACCAGGGACGGTTGCTTGAAGTTGTACAAATTGGCCTGGGACCGGAGGCCCCCAGGAACCGGGAAGATGCAGCGCCAATCTCCAAAGACCGGGAGCCGTTTGTTCATTGTGTTGAATCCGCCCCCGCCCCCGTCCGGCCCTGCCGGATGGATCCGGAAGGGGCCAGAGAAGTTGGTTCTCAATGGAGCGATACCAGGGATCGGCCGTCATTGGGGATCATCCTCGGCGGGATTGAGAGGAATCGAATCCCCGGGCGCGGGCGCACTGGTGGAATCGGCGGCTTCCATAACCGAGACTGAATCACGAAGCGCAGGGGCACTGATGAAATCGACGGCTTCGGGCATCAAAACTGAATCAGGCGGGACCGGCGAAAGAACAGGCGCGGGACCCGGAGATGAAGCCGCCGGAGAAGCGGGCGGAGGAGGAGGTCCCACAAGACCCAGCCGGCCCCAATCACCGGGCTCAATCGGCATGGGCAGCCGTCGATTGAGGGGCGAACCGGGCGCAACCGTGTCGGCGGCGGCGGCGATCTTTTGTTGTTCTTTGACCTGTTGGATCGAGTCGGCCTTTGCCATCGCCAATGAATCGGCCGAGATCTTCTTCGCCAACTCAATGAGGCGCGCTTCTTCTTTTGCCCGCGAGACAAGGGATTTCAACGTTTCATCCGCCCCGCCTTCTTCCTCCATGATTTTCAAGAGATAGTCGGCCTGCGGGGAACCCGGATATTTTTGTATAATATCCGCAAAACGACTCCGCCCCTCTTCCTTGGATTTAGGATTGTTATACTGAATCCAGGCTACAGCATAAGCGGCGCGGGCGCCGATATCGGTATCATGGAACTCTTCCGCAACCTCATCGTACTTTGCCAACGCCTCCTCTATCCGATTCGAAGATAGATAGAGCAATTCAGCGACCATGAAGGCCGCCTCGGCTCGGGCGTCGCGGTCTACCTCTTCCTGGCTCTGCGCCTGATTCTGCAGCTCCTCGATCTGCTGCAGGTTCTTAAGCCTGGTTCCGGCCTCATCCCGGAAAATTGATTGTACTTTCATTTCGGAAGCTTCTTGATAGGCTGCGCGAGCTTTCTCAAAATCCTTTAGATAGACTTCATATGTATAACCTATCTGAAACCGGGCTTCCGTCGCTTGAGCTGATTGCCCGAAGCCGTCCAGAACCTTCTGGAGGGTTTCCAGGGCTTCCTCCGGCCTTCCATCAAGGTTGTAGGCTTCCGCCATATGGATCCAAACCCTGGGCGAGTCCTGCGATTTCTTCGGATCGCCCTGAAGCAGACTCTGATATCGATTCAAGGCCTCTTCATACCGGCCGAGGCGGACCAGCGACTCCCCCGCCTGGAGATTGGCCTCGAGATAAACGGCATCATCCCTTGTGAAACCGGCCAACCGGTCAAAGGCATAGAGGCTGCTGTCATATCTCGCTTTTTCGAAGTGGATCTCCCCGATCCGGTCGAGGGTCGCCTCCATGTGTTTGCTTTTCGGAAATTGCTCAACGAGATCCTCATAGGATGAAAGGGCCAGTTGATCCTCGCCGTCATCCTCAAATCCCCTTCCGGCAAGAAAGAGAATTTCATCCCGGCGTTCAAATCCGGGATACTCAGTCGCGATGCGCTGAAAACATTCTTCAGCCAGAGCATACTCTTTCCTTCGGTGATGACAGAGGCCGGAGAGAAACAGCGCATCCGGGATAAATTCACTATCCGGGTGATCACTCAACAGGCCGTCGAAGACGCGGAGGGCTTCTTCATAATCGCGCTTGCCGTAATTCGCCGCTCCGATGAGATAGATGGCGTCGTCGATACCGGCCCACCATCCGCCGCCCTTGAGGATTACCTTCTCGCTCTTTTCGATCGACTTGTCATAGAGTTTGATCGCTTCCGGGGAAAGGCGGTCAGAGGCGGAATTGGTTACGATCCGTTCCGCTTGAGCGTAATATTTCTTCGCGAAGTAGAAGGTATTGAAGTATGAGCCAAATCGGGAACATCCCGCCAACAAGGGTAGTGGGAGCAGGATCAGGATCCACAAACGTTTCATAGAGCTCGCACGAGCAGACCCGAATCGGCTTCGGCCCGGCTCTTTTCCCAGTGGACCAGCCGCCCCTCAACAACGGTCAGCGCAGCCCGTCCCTGCAATTCCCAACCTCCGAAAGGACAATTCCTTGATTTCGAGGCGAACAATTCAGGATCGACGGTCCAGGTCGCCTGCGGATCAATCAAGGTCAGCTCCGCAAGCTCGCCGGCGCGGAGATGGCCGCTGTTCCATCCCATGATTTTTGCCGCCCTCTGACTCATCAAACGCACCAGATCCTCCGCGCCGACGCGGCCGGGACGAAGCAAATGCGTCATCACCAGACCAAGCGATGTTTCCAGTCCGATGATGCCGAAGGAGGCTTGATCCAACTCGACCTCTTTTTTTTCTTGCGAATGCGGAGCGTGATCGGTGGCGATGACATCGAGCGTTCCATCGACAATCCCTTGCAGAATGGCTTCGACATCCCGTTCGGTGCGCAGCGGCGGATTCATTTTGAAGTTGGCGTCATACGATTGCAGCGCGGCATGGGTCAGGGTGAAATAGTGCGGCGCCGTCTCCGCCGTGACCGGCACTCCTTCGGCCTTGGCTCTTCGAATCGCGTCGACACTGCCCGCGGTCGATACGTGTGCGATATGCAGGCGGCACCCGGTCAACCGGCTGAGGGCGATATCCCGCATCACGGCGATCTCTTCGGCCGCGGCCGGTATGCCGCGAAGCCCCAAGACGGTTGACCAGTAGCCCTCATTCATCACGCCGTCGCCTTTGAGCCCCTCATCCTCGGCATGGGAGATGATCAGCATATCGAATGTCTTCGCATACTCCATCGCCCGCCGCATCGTCCGGCTGGAGAAGACCGGAAACCCATCATTTGAAACCGCGGTCACCCCCGCTTCCTTGAGTTCCGCCATCTCGGTCAAATCATCGCTCTTTAACCCCCGGGTCACAGCACCGACCGGATGGAGATGCACACCGCAGGCTTCTCGCGCCCTGGCTAGTAACAACTCCACGACGGACCGCTGATCGACCGGCGGATTCGTGTTGGGCATGCAGGCGACCCGCGTAAAACCGCCCCGCGCGGCCGCTCGAAGACCCGTCGCCACCGTTTCAGCATCCTCATATCCCGGTTCCCGCAAATGAACATGCATATCAGAGAGACCGGGGGTCAGCAATCCGCCTTGAAGATCGATCATCAGATCCGATTCAAGATCGGCCTGGTCGCCGGGTTCGACCAGCCGGCCATCCACAATCCTCAATCCTTCCCGCCGGTTGAGGGGTCCATCCGGATCGACGACCCGTCCCCCGACAAGATCTATTACACGCGCCTGCGCCCATATTCTCCCTAAGTCCGCGGTTTCGGGGACGGCGACACGATGGACGATCCCCGACGATTCAGAACCACGGGATGAAGAGGGTGACGGATGTGGATTCGGTTGATTCATTGTCTACCCCACGCTCCCTTCCCGGAGCATTTCTCGGACAGCGGGCGTCCCTTCCCGTCCCGCCCACAACAGGAAAAGGACAGCCATGCGTATGGCGACCCCGTTTGTGACCTGTTCTAAAATAACGGATCGATGTCCGTCGACGACGGCGTTTTCGGCTTCCACCCCCCGGTTCATCGGCCCGGGATGCATCAACAGCGTTTCAGGCGGGAGTTGCTCCAAATGTTCAACCTTTAAACCGAAGGTCCGGGCATACTCTCTCAGCGAGGGAAGATACCCGCCATCCTGCCGTTCCCGCTGCAGTCGCAGGAGATAAACGACTTGGGCTCCGTCAAGCGCCTCTTCCAGTCTGTAAGACGTCTTCACCCCAAGGGATTGAATGTCGGGCGGCAGAAGGGTTTGAGGAGCACAGACGACAACCTTGGCTCCCATTTTTGTTAAACCCCAGATATTCGACCGGGCCACACGGCTGTGCGCCACGTCACCGATGATTGCAACGCGGATTCCCTGCAGCCTGCTGAGATGCTCCCGCATCGTATACAAATCAAGGAGGGCTTGTGTCGGATGTTCATGCTGCCCGTCACCGGCATTGACGACATTCGCCTTGACATGTGTTGAAAGGAATTGCGCCGCGCCCGAGGAGCCGTGCCGGAGAACGACCATCTCGACCTTCATCGCTTCGATATTTCTCACCGTGTCTATTAATGTCTCCCCTTTGGAGACACTGGACCCCGTGGTCGCGAAATTGAGAACATCAGCCGAAAGGCGCTTCGCGGCCAGTTCAAAGGAGACACGCGTCCGGGTGGAAGGCTCGAAGAAGGCGTTGCATATAGTTATCCCGCGCAGAGCGGGAACCTTTTTGATCGGGCGGTCCAGGACCTCCCGGAACGAGCGGGCGGAGTCCAGAATTTCAAGAATTTCCAAGGGTTCCAATTCCCGCAGACCTAACAAATGACGGCGTTTCACGATGGGCCCTCCCCTTGGCCGGATGCGGAATTCCCATGGGCTTCGATGATGTGCACCCCATCCTCGCCATCATCCTCCATCAGCTGAACGCTTACATTTTCACGGCGGCTGGTGGGAACGTTCTTCCCCACAAAATCGGCCCGGATCGGCAATTCCCGGTGTCCCCTGTCAATCAGAACCGCCAGACGGATCGCCTCAGGCCGGCCGTAATCCATGAGAGCATCCAGAGCCGCCCGCACGGTGCGCCCTGTGTAAAGCACATCATCCACTAGAATGATCACCTTATCATCCACTTGGAAGGGAAGCTCCGAGGTCCGGACCACCGGCTGCGCCGCGATCCGCGAGAGATCATCGCGATAGAGGGTGATATCAACGATCCCGAGAGGAACATCGGCCCCCTCGATTTCCTGAATGATCCGCCGGATCCTCTCAGCCAAGGGGACACCGCGGCGGCGGATCCCGACCAAGGCGAGGCCCTGGGTTCCTCTATTGGCCTCGATGATCTCGTGCGAGATGCGGATCAGCGCCCGCCGGATTTCTTCGCGGTTGAGAATTTCCGCCTTGGACCGCAGGGGTGCGCCATTCTTCCCCCCCTCTCCTTGTGGATCTTGCTCACTCATCAAAATTCCTCCAGGTGAAAAAGCGCGGCCGGAGAGAAGCTAGCATGCCTTTTCCCCCCCGGCAAGCAGCCCTCGTGTCGATGCGAGGGATCCATTGCGCGTGAGGGATTGCAGGCTTTTCAGGCTTTTCAATCCCCGGTAACCATCAATATGAAAACGGAGAAACCCCTCGACGACACGCGTCAATAAGGGATCCAGGGCGGGCTTCCAACCCAATGGCGTCATCGGCAGATCCGATGCCACCAGGTCCATCAAGACCTGCAGGGCATCCGGGGAGAGGGGGACCGCGTCTTGAAGTGGACTCCGGTGACGCGGGCAGACCAGTGCTCCATCATGGATCGAAAAACTGAGGCCCGGCGCGGCGCGATCCGCCTTCGAACAATAAAGACAACCCTCGAGATTGGGCCGGTACCCTTGAAGCCCCGCCAGGCGAAGTTGATAGGCTTTGAAAAGAGCGGAAAGACGCGGGAGGGGGGCCGATTCCAGAAAAAAAAGAAATTGACGGAGGGCATCGAGGCAATCGGGGCCCTCTTCCTGACCCAGGACGAGGCGATCGGCAAACTCGGCCGCCGCGCACCCGTAATGATAGCGCACCGCGTCTCGCAACAAGGGTTCGTGAAATGTTTCGAGTTCGGCCGAGCGAATCAGCTGAAGATCCCTGTCCTTCTTCAGATAAAAAACAAAAGAACCCTCGGCCAAAATATCAAGGGCCGCGCCGAAACGGTTTTTCGGATTCCGTGCCCCCTTGGCGATGGCGTGAAGCTTTCCATGGCGGCTGGTCAGGAAAACCAGGATGCGGCTGGTTTCACCAAACCGGTGCGAGCGGAGGACGACGCCATAATCCTCCGCAATAACACTCATCGGTTCTTGCCTCCATTAACGATGGGATGAAGCGCAGCGAACCCCGTTGAAGAGATTTCTGTCATCGGTTGCCATTCCCGAGCGAAAGGCGCATCGGCATTCCGAGGCATAGGTGACCCAGGAGCCACCCCGTACCGCCATGACGGTCCCGACGACTCCGGGATCTTCCCGGCCGTCCCAATAACGGTAGGGATACTCCCACATCCGTGATTTGGTCCACTCGGCCACATTCCCCGCCAGATCATAGACGCCATAGGGACCGGGGCTGTCGATCGTCTGAAATCCACCCGCCACACGGCCGTCATAAAAACCGACCGGCGTTGTTCCCGGCTCATAGGGATCACCGCTGTGATAGTGATTGAAATGATCACCGCTCCCCGCGGCGCCCCAAGGATAACTCCGCTCATCCCCGACATCGCAACCGTTCCCACCCGATAACTCGCAACCGCCGCGCGCCGCCTTTTCCCATTCGGCTTCGGTCGGCAGGCGCCGTCCGGCCCATTGGGCATACGCTTCCGCTTCAAAGAAAGAAAGACCGGCCACGGGATGATCCGGCCAAAGAAGACCGATACGGTTGGTCCCCGTCTCCCATCCTTTGGGGGCCGTAATCTCCTCCGTCGTCTTCCAATCCCAACCTTCATCGGACCATAACACCCGGGTGTGGTACCCATACTCTGTCATGAAGCGCCAGTATTGCGCGTTGGTCACCTCGGTTCGCTCCATGTAAAAGGTCTCTACGACAAGTGTCGTTTCCGGCATTTCACCGGCGGCCCCCTCCCCCGGATCGCTCCCCACAACGAATGATCCGCCGGGAATTTCAACCAGCGGTGAGAGCTCCGGTGCGGCGGCCGTTTCAAAAACAACCCAAGGTCCAATCGCCGAGCGGGTCGAATCCTCATAGAAGATCCGCCAGGAGGCGACATAGGTGTGAGAGGGATCCAGATTGTAGATAAAAACAGTGAGGCTGTCGGCCAATAAATTGCGGATGACCGTATCGCTGCCGACGGGATGATCGGGCCATTGGTGAACATCGAGACTGTCGTCGGCGACCCGCACCTCGATCACCATGGGAACATGGGTCGAATCATCTTTGTGCGTCCAGGTCAGGGCGACATAGTTCCAACCCTCGACCCGCACCTCAAACTCCTTTTTCTCAACAGGGATCGGATCCGGCTCCCCCTCGTCGGGTTTGGTGGTGGAGTCATTGGAACAGGATGCAAGGATCCACATCCCCATGGTGAGCAGAAGGATCCTCCGCAGATATGTTGGCATGATCGGCTTCCTTTCACCCCGGTTTTTCTATCATAACCTCCGGGATCGTTTCCCTCCAGACGGCATTGCCCTAAAAGGCTGTGGACGGATAGAATGGGCTGGAGTGACCCCGTCATCCCGGCCGAGGATCTGGTCGAAGATCCGGCCATCGGCAAATCGAAGCTACCGGAACCGGCCGGAGGAATCCAGGAGAACTCATGATTCTACGCCTCGTCAAATCCGTCACCAATGAGCAAATCCGTCTTTTGGAGAACCGCATCATTTCCCTGGGATTGCGGGCGGATGTCAGCCGGGGGATCGAGCGAACCCTTATCGGCCTCGTGGGTGATACGAGCCCCATCGATCCGGGTCTCTTCACCGAGTTGGAGTGGGTGGAAGAAGTCATCCGAGTCTCCCGCCCCTACAAGCGGGTCAGCCGGGAGCAGCGGCCCGAGGGTCTCACAATTCGGGTCGGCTCGATTACATTTGGAGGGCCCGAGGTCGTGATCATGGCGGGGCCTTGCTCCGTTGAGGACCGGCCCTCGCTCCTCTCCCTGGCGCGACGGATCCAAAAGGCGGGGGCCCATGCCCTCCGCGGTGGAGCCTATAAACCCCGCAAATCACCCTACTCCTTCCAGGGGCTGGGACGTGAGGGATTGCTCTTTCTTGCCGAAGCGAGCCGCGAGACCGGCCTCCCCATTATCAGCGAGGCGACCGGCCTGCATCACCACCGAACACCGGCCGGGGCGTTGGAAGAAGCGACCCCGGTCGATGCGGTCATAGAGATGGCCGATATCCTTCAGGTGGGGATGCGGAATATGAAATCGTACGGGCTGCTTGAAGAGATCGCCCGGCGCACCGGCCCCTTGAAGATGCCGGTTCTTCTCAAGCGGGGGGAATCGGCGACCCTCGAGGAGTTTCTGCTCGCAGCCGAATATCTCGCGCTCCACGGAAATCCGCTGACCCTTCTCTGCGTCCGGGGGATTCGGACCTTTGAGAATCAGCAGTATCAGCGCTACACATCCGACATCGCCGCGATCCCGATCTTGAAGCGGGAATCGCATCTTCCCGTCATTTTCGACCCGAGCCACGCGACGGGGGATCATTCCCTCATCTCTCCCTTATCGCTGGCCGCCGTCGCCGCGGGGGCCGACGGTCTTCTTATCGAGACACATGAGAGCCCAAGGCAAGCGATCTCAGATGGGCGCCAGAGCATCACGCCGGATGAATTGACCGATCTGATTGTTGAAGTCAGGCGTCTGAGCGGGGTTCGGACGGGTCGGGATCAGATACCGGCGCTTTAGCGGAGAGGTTGCCGGAGAGGTCTTCACCCGGCATGACCGTGCCCGCGGAAATCACCAGTTTTAATCCTTCCTCTACAGTCAGATCCAAGGGGATCACATCCGTTTCCGGAACAATGAGAAAGAATCCCGACGTTGGATTCGGGGTTGTTGGAAGAAAGAGGGCGACTTGTCCTTTCCCCAATGTCCGTCCGACAACGCCGGCGGGAGGCCGAACGACAAAGGCCAGGCTGTGGATGCCGCGGCGCGGGTATTCGACAAGAACAACCCGGCGGAATTGGGTTTCACGATTCGCCAGAATCGCTTCACTGATCTGTTTGACCGCCAGGTAAACCCGGTTGATCAAGGGAATCGCCCCGATCATCCGCTCCCATAGAGCCAGCAGACGTCTTCCCAAAAAATTATTGGTCAGCAGACCGACGAGAAGAATGAGGAGAATGAGCGCGACAAAGCCCATCCCGGGGATTCCCTCGGGACGGATATATTCCCCCCGTAGAAAATCCCCCAGAAGAGAATCAAGAATGATAAAGAGTTTGTAGAGGGCCCAAAAGGTGACGGCGGTGGGGGTCAGAACAAGGATGCCGGTAATAAAGTGGCGGCGCAGGGTCTTGCCGAATGAAAGGGGTCCGCTCCCATCAGATTTGCCCATCATGCAGATCCTCTTTTAACTTGGATTCCCGGGATCCTTCCTTCCGGCCCGGGGGCATCGCAAGAAATCTTATTTTGATGGTCTGGATTCGCCTTTCATCTCTGGAGGCGACAACCATCTCGATGCCATGGATCTCCAGACGTTCACCGACCTGCGGTATCCGTCCCAATCGCTCCAGAAAGAGGCCGGCGAGGGTTTCATATTCACCATCCGGCAACTCGACTGAAAACCGCTCATCAAAATCTTCCGTCCTAAAAGCGCCGTCGGCAAGCCAGGTCCGGCGGTCGACACGGGTCATCTTGGCTCCCTGGGATTCCGGTTCTTCCAACAAATCCCCCACTAGAATTTCGAGGAGATCTTCCCGCGTTACAAGACCGGCGACGCCCCCATATTCATCCACCGCGATGGCGATATGTTCCCCCGTCTTCCAGAGCTGCCGCAAGAGATCATCGCACTTCATTGTTTCCGGAACAAAGGGAACGGGCAGGGCATACGCCCCAATCTTGTCGGTGAGAGACCGCGTGGAGAGCAATTCCCGGATCGTCACCAAACCAATAATCTGATCGAGGTGCTCGCGATAGACGGGAAAGCGGCTCCATCGTTTCTCGATCGTGAACCGAATCCAGTGACGGACTTCATCGTCGGCATTAAGGGGATCCATTTCAGACCGGCTGATCATGACCTCATCAACACTGCGGCTGCCCAGATCGAGAACCTGCTCGAGAGCTTCCTGATGGGCATGACCCCGCGTCTCTTTGGCTTCAGGCCGGCCGTGGCGCCGTTTCCCTATAAAACCCGCCAACAAACCGAAAACGGCGGCGGCGGCTTCTACTGGACCTTCCACCCAGTCCAACCGCTTCGGGTAGACCCTCCGGCCGTCCAGACGGCGGCCGGCGAGAAATCCCAGAAAAGAGGGGACCCAGAGGATCAGCCAGCCGGGGCCGGGGAGAGCGCCCATCGGCGCCACCCGGAAGACCGATCCCAGGATGGTTATCCCCAGGGATCCCATGCCGCCGAGGATCAAGATTCGCTGAGTCTGGCCCTTCCAGGCTTCAAAGAGAACCCAGACACCCCAGAAAAGAGATCCGGCGAAGATCAGCAGATTTATCATGACGCCGGCCTCGGGGGCTTGGTTTTGACGCCAAGCAGGTGGCGATAGATATCGCCTAATGTGACCATTCCCATGGGACGACCGCGGCCGTCGGCAACGAGGGCGAGATGGATCCGTCTCTGACGGAAGGCATCGAGCAGACGCGACACAGGCTCCCTGGGACCCACCCTAATGATATCTTTGCTGAATTCAACCGCCCTCTTCACTGAACCTTCATTATGAAGTGATGCGGCCAGATCCTTCGCTTGTACAAAACCCCTGACAGGTCCCTTCATCGAATCCATGATCGGGATTCGCGAATATCCCGAACGCTGGATGACTGTTCTGAGATCCTCAACCGTCGCGCTCGAGCGGCAATAAACAATCTTTTCCGCGGGCGTCATAATTTTGCCGGCCGGAGTGGATCTGAGCGTCAGGACACGATTGAACAATTCCTGGTCGGCGGGTTCCAGTTCCGGCTCCGTGCCGGGATCACATTCTTTTTCGCCCGGCGGACGGCTCCTAATCCATCCCACAACCAAGGCGAAGAGGATGAGGATCGGGGATATAAGGATCGCGGGGACGGGCCCCACAACATCGGGGAGCAGGGTCGCGACGGCGATGCCGCCTGTCATAAGAGACCAGACGAGGGCCCAACTGGTTCCCGCCCGGAAGGGACGCCGGCCGCCCCACCACTCGAGCGACAGAACCGCAAGGAAGGGAACGGCGAACGAAAGCATCGTACCGAATAGAGCCGGAGAGACAGACATTTATTTAGAATCCCCCTCCCCTGGCCTATTCCAGAGTCCGAGATAACGGCGTTCCATCCGCCGCATCTCTCGCTGCGTCTCCGGCCGATCATGATCATATCCTAATAAATGTAAAACGCCGTGAATCGCCAGATGGGCAATAACCTCTTCTATCTCCTTCTTCAGTGACTCAGATTGTTTGAGGGCCTGATCGGTGGAGATCAGGATCTCTCCGATCAAGGGTTCCTCGGCCGGTGTCAAAGGGGAATCTGAACGGAGGAGCGGACGCTCGCCGCTCCATTCCTGCGGGTCAATGTAGGGAAAGGCGAGAACGTCCGTCGGTTGATCAATTTTTCTATAGGTCCGGTTGAGGGGATGGATCACCGGGTCCCTGACAAGGCTGATATCAATCGAGAGCCCGGTGGGAACCCCATGATCCGCCAAAATCCGGACGAGGATGGGTGCGAGGCGTCTTCGCCCGGAAGGAGCCAGCCGCTGTCGGTTTATGATCCGGATAGAGGGCCTGCTGCTGGGCGCAGAAGGCGGTTCCTCAGGAGTCACCGATTCCCTCCTGGGTTTTTTCGGGCGCGCCGCCCGGCGTCATTGGATCCGGAAGATCCGGACTCTCCCCCGAATGCTGCGATTCCGGCATTTCATTGAGGGGCGGACTGAGCTCCGGGGATTTCTCTCCTTCGCCTCCCACACGCTCCGTACGAACGGGCGCTAGGCCGGGATAAGCGATCCGCCCATGAAAGAGCGCCGCGAGGATCGGTACAAACGACTCACGGATCCGGGCCAGATCATAGAGGCTCAGACGGCTGTCGTCCAATTCGCCTTCCTGCGCCCTCTCATGAATGATCCTCTGAACCAGGCCTCTAATACGGCTCGGGGTGGGGTCTTCCAGGGATCGGGACGCCGCATCGACCTCATCCGCCAGCAGGATGATCGCCGATTCGGGAAATGAAGGCCGGGGGCCGGGATAGCGGTATTCCTCATCGGAAACATCGGCTTGGCGCTTCTGCGCTTTGTGAAAGAAATACCGCATCATTGTCTTGCCGTGGTGTTCCCGGATCCCTTTTTGTACAACTCCCGGCAGCTTCTCCGAGCGGGCCAATTGAACACCCTCGCGCACATGGGTTTCAAGAATGAGGCGGCTCATCGTCGGGGCCAGCCTGTCGTGCGGATTCTTCTGCCCCGCAGAGAGGTTCTCGATGAAATAGTCGGGTTTGGAGAGTTTACCGATGTCATGATAGTAGGCGATGATCCGCGCCAAGAGGGGATTCGCCCCGATAGCATGCACGGCCGCCTCCGCCAAGGCTCCTACCATGAGACTGTGGTGATAGGTTCCAGGCGCCTCCAACATGAGACGTTTCATTAGAGGCCGGTTTAAATCTTGGAGTTCCAACAGCGTCATATCGGTGCAACGCCCCGAGAGCGCTTCAATCAGGGGGATGGTGAACAGGGCAAGGGCTACCGAGATCAGAGGGTTGGCAATAGCCCATATCCCTTCGGAAATCAGGCCTTCCCAAGGTGAAGACTGGGAGAAATTCGTAGCCACGAGAGCCAACAGGTGCGCGGCGGAAACATAAAGTACAAAGCGATAGAACTCCTTGCGCTCCCTGAGTGAGCGCACGCTTAACACGGCCGCCGATACGCCGGCCGCGGCAATGATGAGATAGCCTAATCCCAGATCGGCCGATAATCCCACCGCCGCCACGAGGAAACAGGCCACCGTCAGCCCCAGACGCGGCTCAAAGACCAAGGCGATGATGACAGCGGCGGCGCTGAGAGGTGAAAGCAGAGCGGGCCAGTTAAGAACGTTCAAGATAATACCGGAGAGTATCAGGAAAATCCCGAAGAGCGCGGCCACCACCGTGATCTCGCGTCGCGCCCGGAATACATCGCTCTGGTAAACAGAGAGATAGAGCCCGAGCCCCATCAAGAGCAATATCAGCAGCAGACACCGGCCGAGCCAAGCGCGCAGCCGTTCTCCAAACATCGGATGCCCCATCCGCTGCTGTTTCCAATACTCATAAGATTCCAGTTTTCTTAAATGTTCGGTTGTGATTCTCTCATGCGCACCGATAATCTTTTCGCCTTTGAGAACCATTCCAATGGATGTCGGAATAGACTCCCGTGCGAGCAGCCGTCTCCCCCGTGTCGATTCTTCATCGAATAGAGCGTTGGGTTCGCTGTAGGCCAGCACAATTTCCGTTAAAATAGACCGATCCATACCGGCAGGGATGTCGGTGGCGCCCAGGATTTCGTTGCGGATTCGCCGGGGACCGAAAAAGCGGGTGGGCGGGCCGACCCATTCCCCGTTCTCCCCCCGGAGAGAGACGCGGCTATACCCCTGGATGTAGGCCTCGGTTATGCTATCAACGATCCCTTCGGCAAAATAATGATCCAGCCGCTTGCGGGCTTCTTGAAGAAGCGAAGGCCCGGTCGTCGATCCCAAGAGGGAAAGAACAACTCTTTGAGACAATCGGCTGGCTGGATCATCCCCGGAAAGGGGCCTGTCTTCGCGATAACGGCCCTGTCTAAGATCTGAAACGACCCTGGCGAAGGATTGAAAACTTTCATCAAAGGTGACTCGCACGGAATCCTCGAGGATAAGAATCGGAGGGATCCGGTTCGCCGCCTCATTCTGCTCACTGAGGAGGACCTCGGGTTCTTTATTAATCGGGAAATCAAAGGCGGCGATCACCGCACGGGGTTGAATCGTCCCCGGCCGATAGGGGGTCGGACGATACGCACCCTCCCGCGGGAAAAGCGTCATTCCACAGAGCAGTAAAAGAAACAATAGACCAAGGCGGTATAACAAAGGGTGGCCGTCAAAACTTGCGTTCATCCGGCGCCAGATGCGATTCCGGCGTGAAACCGGCTCCGTCATTTCGAAGCTCCCGAGCCCGCGGCGTCTTCTCCATAGCGGTCAAAGGCCATTATGATATCCTTCACAAGGCGGTGTCTCACAACATCCTTTTGTGAAAGATAGACAAAACCAATTCCATTCACATCTTTCAGTACATTTTGAATCAGGACCAGGCCGGATTGATCCGCATCGGCCAGGTCGATTTGGGTCACATCACCGGTCACAACGGCCTTTGATTCAGGTCCCAGACGCGTCAGGAACATCTTCATCTGATTCAGCGTCGTATTCTGAGCCTCATCCAGGATGATGAACGCACTGTGAAGCGTGCGCCCCCGCATATAAGCCAGTGGCGCGATCTCCACCACCTGCGTTTGAATCCAGCGTTGGAGTCGTTCAAAACTCACAATGTCATGCAGGGCGTCATAGAGGGGCCTGAGATACGGATCCACCTTCTCCTGCAGATCACCGGGCAGAAACCCGAGTTTTTCCCCGGCTTCAACGGCGGGCCGGACGAGCACGATCCGCTCGATCTTCTTCTCTTTGAGATACCGGACACCCAAAGCCACCGCCAGGTAAGTCTTGCCGGTACCGGCCGGACCGATGGCGAAGACAACATCGTTCTGCTCCATTGTTTCAACGTATCGGGATTGGCCGACGCTGCGGGCGCGAACGATTCTGCGCTGGCCTTGCACAATGAACTGAGGACTATTCGCCGACTCCCCGGCCGCCGTCTCTTCAGCAAGGGAAAAAGCGTATTCCAAATGTTCCTGGGTCAAGACGTTCTCCCGCCGGGCTTGCGCTATAAGATATTCCATGGCGACACGCGCCAAGCTCAGGGCGGCGGCGTCACCTTGCATGTGTAAAAGGCCATCCCGGGAGTGGGTGCGGACATTGAACCGCCGATCCAAGGAGCGAAGTGTTGAATCGTTTTCCCCAAAAAGTACAAGATGGTCCAGACCCTTGAGGGAGAGGGTCAACTTTCGATCCTCAGATGGAGAGGATTCGCTGTCGCCGCCGGCTACTTCGGAATGCGCAGGCGCGTCCCCGGTTTGAGACTCACCGTGGGACTGGCCAGCACGTCCTTGTTTGCTTCGTAAATATCTTCCCATCTGGCTCCTGTTCCGTAGATCAGGCTGGATATTTTCGTCAATGTATCTCCGTCTCGGACCACGTAGGTCGCGGCCTTCTTTTCGGCAAGTCTAAGCCGGCGGACTTCCGGTTGGAGCCCCCGGTAAACCTTATTCAACTCCAGCACCTCTTCCCGGAGTGAATCGGCCACCATCTTCAAGCTGTCAGCCCGCTGTTGCAATCGAATCGGTTCAGCCCGGAGGACTTCGAGACGGGCCGACAGAAGTTCACAGTAGAGGTCTTGATCCGATGCCGAAAGGGCCTGCATCTCTGCAACCGTCAGATACTCACCGGTGGCGACATCCGGAAGCTCAACCGAGTGCTGTCCCGCACACCCCGCCAGAGACAGCAAACCGCAGATGAAAACCACCCCACAGAATACTCGGCCGAAAATCATTCTTCTTCCTCCTCTGAACCGCTGATCAATTGCTCGAGAAGGGCTTTTTCCTCTTCCAGATCGGAGATGCTCTTCTGCAGCCTCTCCACGTTCTGCTGCAAGCGCGCAATATCATCGCCCGTGGTATCCTGTTCATTCCGAACTGTCTCCAACCGGGCCTCGGCCAGCTCCAATTGGGCTGGTATAATCGGACAGGGTTTATGGGCACAGCCACTGAAGATTGCCGGTGACCCCAAGATCAAGACGGCAATCATCCCCCTCATTTTTCTCAACGTCATCCTCCTCCTCCTAAATCCAGTGTCTGATGCTGATGGTCGATCCGCTCCATTGTCAAGCGCACCTGTCAAGATTCACCGCGACCTCATGATTCGGTTCCCTCTTCCTTTCCCGCGATCGAGTGGAAGCGGATGTGAAGTTGCTCCAGATCTTGAGGATCCGGCTCCGCGGGCGCCTTATCCATCAGCGACGCGGCGCTGGTCGTCTTTGGGAAGGCGATCGTATCGCGGATTGAGGTGCGGCCCGACATAATCATGACGAGCCGGTCAAGACCAATGGCGACACCCCCATGGGGCGGAGCGCCCAACTCGAAGGCCTTCAGGAGGAAACCAAACCGCCGTTCGATCTCCACGCTGTCCAGCCCGATGATCCCCATAACAGCCTCCTGAATCTCTCTTCGGTGAATTCGGACGCTTCCTGAGGCGAGTTCTGTTCCGTTTATGACCAGATCATAGAGTTGGGCGCGGATAGCCAGCGGATCGGCGGCGAACTTTTGGGGATCGGGATCCAGAGGCATGCTAAATATATGGTGACATGGAATATAGCGCCCTGTCTGCGCATCCTTTTCGAAGAGGGGGAAATGGGTGACCCATAGGGGATAAAAAGGCGGGGCATCGGGATCGAGGAGCCGATCCACCAATGCGCTGCGAACCCCACCGAGGATACGGCTGGCCTGACGGGGTTCGTCGGCCGCGAAGAGAAGAAGATCCCCCACCGCCGCTCCGGTCGTCATCCTGATGGATTGAGCCGTCTCCGGTTCAAGGAATTTGGAGATGCCCCCATCCAGACCATCCTCTTTTACCCGGGCCCAGGCCAACCCGGGTGCCCCTTCCGCCTTCGCCCGCTCTTCCAGTCCTTGAATGTCTTTTCGAGAATAGTCCGCTCCACCCGGGACGCAGAGACAGCGGACCGCCCGCCCCTCTTGCACCGTCTCCTTGAAAATCCGGAACTCGGTGCGGGCGACGGCTTCAGAAATATCTTTAATCTCGACCGGTATCCGCAAATCCGGCTTATCGGTACCGAATCGATCCATGACCTCGTCATATTCGATTTTTAGGAAAGGCGTCGGGAGATCCACACCCAGCGCCTCTTTGAAGAGGTGGGACATCAAACCCTCCACGAGTTTGAAGATATCCTCCTCATTGATAAAACTCATTTCCAAGTCAATCTGCGTATGCTCCGGCTGCCGGTCGGCGCGAAGGTCCTCGTCACGCAGGCACCGCGCCAATTGGAAATAACGATCCACACCCGCGACCATCAGGATCTGTTTATAGAGCTGCGGCGATTGAGGAAGGGCATAGCAGCGGCCTGGATGAACACGGCTCGGCACCAAGTAATCCCTGGCTCCTTCCGGTGTGGGCCGGACCAACATCGGCGTCTCCACCTCGAGGAAATCCTGCGCATCCAGGAATTCCCGCGTCGCGAGGGCCACCCGGTGGCGAAGCGCAAGGACCTTCTGGAGCTCCGGCCTTCGCAGATCGATGTAGCGGTACTGCAGCCTGAGATCCTCGCCGGCCAGGGCCGCATCCTCCACAAGGAAGGGAGGCGTGATCGACGGATTCAACACCTCGACCGAGGTGGCATAGACTTCTATCTGCCCGGTGATCATATCGGGATTTATCATTCCATCCGGACGGGCCCGTACCATGCCCTCAATACGAGCCACGAATTCCGGCCTGAGGGTCCGGGCTTTCTCCGTCACCTCCGGGGGGGCTTCGTCGGGATGAACGACGACCTGAGTCCGTCCATATCGGTCCCGCAAATCCACAAAGAGAACCCCGCCATGATCACGGGAGCGATGGACCCAGCCTGTGAGGGACACCCGCTCCCCCGCCTGGGAGAGACGCAATTCGCCACATGTGTGGCTTCTCATTGTTGTCGCTGATGTTGAGGGTTGGGACATCTTCCCTTCTCCTTCTTTCTTTCGAATTGTCGTGTCCATCGCCACAATAGAGAACCGACAATCGCACCGGCCAGATCTGCCATGAGATCATATAGACTCGAGTCGCGTCCAGGAACCCGCGACTGATTCAACTCATCCAAGCACCCAAAGAGAAGAACCGCGCCTATCACTATCAGATACAGTTTCCACCGGCGCCAGCTCTCTTTGTAATCCAAAACCCCCGCCACCAGCCAACCCAAAATGGAGTATTCGATGAGGTGCGCGATTTTGTCGGCATGCGGGAATCCAACCGGCATCGATACATCCGACCGGCTGGAAACAATAAACATCAGCGTCAGATATCCCAGGAGTAGAACAGATCGCACCCATCGTTTTTCAATCCACCTGGTGAGCGGCATCACGAACGGAGCTTTTCCTCTTCTTGAGAGATGGCGGAAAGGACTTCCTGCGGCGTCTTGGCCTTCAGGATCTTCTTTTGAAGATGGCCATCCTGAAGCAATCGCGAGACCCTGGCCAGGACCCGGATGAAGCCTCCCCTCTCCTCCGGTCCGACAATCGTCAGAACGAGGCGGACCGGCTTGCCATCCAAAGCATCAAAATCAATTCCTGTGACCGGACGAAGAATCCCCAGGGCGAGTTTTTTGACCGCTTGGGATTGAGAATGTGGAATAGCGATACCGTTTCCAATGCCCGTCGACATGATGCGTTCACGCTCGATGAGGGCGCGGATCACCTGACTCTTATGCGTCACCACTCCCGCTCCGACCATATAATCGACGGCGATCTGGATCGCCTCCTCTTTGGTGGAGACAGCGACATCCAGGGCAATAGATTCTGAACTGAGCAGCTCGGAAAGCACCATGTTTTTTACTTCCAGGAAGTTAGTCGATGGGAAACTGTGTCAAAAAAAAGTCCGGCAGGGCCGTTTCAGGCCTCCAGGACTAAAGACGTCAGACTACCAGAGGATGACTGATTGTCAAGGATCTATCGACGCCGGCGATCCAGATGGTAACGCTCGATCTTATTTCTCAAACCTTTCCGGCTCAATCCCAACATCTTGGCGGCTTGGCTCTTATTCCAGCCCGTTTGCTCCAAGGCCTGAAGGATGAAGTCGCGCTCCACGCTTTCCAGTTGGTCTTTTAGAGGCTGACGGGATATGCGGGGCCGCTTCGGACCGGTAATCTCTTCCGGCAACAGGTCAGGAGTCAGGCTGGCCTGGTCTTCGCCAAGGGTGACCGCCCGCCGGATCGCCTTCTCGAGTTCTCTTACATTGCCAGGCCATTCATGAGCGACCAGCGCCTGCAGCAGGCTTGGTGAAAGGCTCTGATTCTTCCTGTCCATGCGCTCCGCCGCTATCTCCGCGAAGGTCTCGGCCAGAAGGGAGATATCATCCTTTCGTTCCCGGAGAGGAGGAACAGAGATCGTGATATCGTTCATCCGGTAGTAAAGATCTTTGAGAAAACGCCCTTCCGCGACTTCCCGGCTCAGATCGGGCGAGCTGGTGGCGGCGACAATGCGAATATCGAGACGGCGATACCCTGTTGCTCCGACAGGACGAACTTCGCCGGAATCGAGGAGATGCAAGAAGCGGCGTTGTACCTGAATCCCTGATTTCCCAATCTCATCGAGGAAGATCGTACCGCCGTCGGCTTCTCCCAATAGACCCTCACGGTCTTGTGTCGCCCCGGTAAAAGCCCCTTTCCGATACCCGAACAACTCGGTTTCGAGCAGCGACTCGGGCAGGGCCGCACAGTCGACGGTGACAAAGGGGCTCTCGCTCCTGCGGCTGACGCGATGAATCGCCTGGGCCAGAAGTTTCTTTCCGGTACCGGTCTCCCCTTGAAGGAGGACGGTCATATCGGTCGGCGCGATCCGGTTGATGAGTTCGAGGATTCGGAACATATTCGCGTTTTGGGTAATAATATCGGCCAGGTAAATATTCCTGGAAATCTCATGCAGGTTCGGTGGCAGGCCAAGCTGGCGCCTCCACCCACGGCGGCACAGGCCGCGGCATAGTTCCATTGCCAGCGCGGAGGCATAATGTCCCTCGCCCGGCTGGAAGTGAGGTCGTCCGGAATCGGACCATCGCTCCACATACAGAAGGTGAATCCCATCTCCGAGATCGACCGGAACGGCCAGTGCGGAAGATGGTGTGACCTCGGCCCCGCTTTCACCCTCCCTCAGGCCCAGGCCCTGTCCAACCAGGATCCGTGTTCGATCGGGGGAGAGCTCTTTGTCGGGTATGAGGGATTTCAGCGGCAGCGTCCGTCGCCCATCGAGACGGGCCATCCCTCGGGAGGCAAAGACCTCCACCTTCTGGCCTCTTAGCAGACCGTACAGGACAGCATCGGCGTCGAGCGCGGAACGCACCACCCCCAGAACATCCCGAAGGCATTCCAGGACATCTTCGGTATTGCAACAGCCGAAGGTTGATTCAATCTTCCGGAAAACGTCAAAGCCGCTATGACCGGAATTCGCCCTCAACTCAAAGGCCTTGGATAGTCTTGTTAAAAGATCTTTTTCTTGCCGTACCCATCCCTCTTCGGAGGTCGACGGCATTGTCTCGCGGGCGAGGCTTAAGCGGACCCGGGACCCTTCCAGATCACCGTTTTCCAGGCAGGCATGTCCTTGCGCCAGCCAGGATTCGGCCTCGAGAGTGGGAACACCAAGCTCCTGGAAGATCCGGGTCGATTCTTCATAGGACTTCAGGGCATCGCCCTTTGAGGAATTCCCCGCACTTTGCGAATGTCCAAGCTCCAGCAGGGCTTTCCCCAAGCTCAACCGCTCCCCGCGCTGCCGCAGGCGTTCGGCCAATGTCCGGAGTTCGACTTCAGAGGCCTGATGATTCTGAAGCTTGCGGAGGGTCACACCCAAACCGAGACGTGCCGCATCCTGGCCTACGGGGTCAAAGGCTGTTCGCGACAACTCGGCGGCCTCTTCAAAAAGCTGTTGGGCCTTGGATGGCCTTCCCGTCTGAAGCTCCATCCAGGCTTCCAGCCTCCGAAGCTCTCCGATCAGATCGCCACCCCATCCCGAACCGCCCGCCATCAATTCACTGACCCGGTGAAGAACCCCGCTCACTTGCTCGACCTGATCTTCGGCGAGAAAAATCCATCCCTCTTCCAGAATCGCAAGAAGCTGTTCCCGGAGAGCAGAGGTCAACCCAATCTCACTGAGCGAACGGATCCGCCGGATGGCCCCTGGAATATCTCCACGGGAACGGGCGACTTGAGCGCCGCCTAGAACCGCCCTGTATTGCCGGATGGCGTCCCCGGCCTGAAGGGCTTCGGTAGCCGCCTGTTCAAAATCGGATTGCGCCGTCTTGAGCCGCCCTTGGTGGTATCTGATATAGGCCAGATTCAAGAGGGCGCCGATGCGATCCCGTGTCGCGCCCTCGGTCGCCGCTAGATTTCTTGCGACCTGGAAATACTCGACCGCTTGCTGCCATTCACTCTGCCGTTTGGAGACCTGCCCCAGATTATTATAGGCCAGCGCCATATCCCTGACGCGGCCCATTCTCTTGAAGACATCGAGCGCGCGGCGGAACCAGCGGGAGGCCTCGGGAATCTGACCCTGACGGAAAGCCCGGGCGCCCAGGAGGTTCGATAGATATCCCTCTTCGACAACCGGTTTTCCCGCTTCCAATAACTCCAATCGATTGACGCCGCCGAGGGCTTCCTGCCCGGCCTCTTCATAACGGCCCATGGCCATGAGAAGCTTCCCGTGGACCAATTGGAATCGAACCGCCTCCAGCGGCTCGGCCTCGTCAAGATGAGGGATGGCCGGAAGCAGAAGGCGATAGGCCTGGGCGAACTGCCCTTGTCCATCGAGCGACTGCGCCCAACGCCGCAGGATGGGAAGAGCCACGGGGCCGAGCTTTTCAATCCGGAGCTGAAGATCTTCGAAAGACTCTTCTGTGGAAACTCCAAGAGCCTGGGCAAAACAGGCTTCAGCCTCTCTCAAATCACCGGCTTCAAAAAATAGATCTCCCCGGGACACAAGGGATTCCATGTCGGTTGGAGAAACCGATCGATGGGATCCTATGGGTTTATTCATTTCCGGGTGGTCTGTCATTATTTCTACCAAGCGCCGGTTCGCGGCCTAAGTTGTTTTGTTTGCCGATTCATCCTAGCGAATCCAGAGTCGGGCAAGGGTCTGCACAAATATCAGCCGCAACGTGGTCCGCAGATCCTTCCCAACCTTCTTGCTCTTCTCCTGCAATCCATCGGACGGGACCTTCGGGTCATATCCGCCACCATCGTAGGGGCCGACCTCGATACGGGGACCCAAATGCGTGGCATAGATGGAGAGATCATCCGCGTCGCCATCCCCTTGCGGATCATCCGGCCCATGATAGATATCCGGCGAACCTCCCTCCTTCGAATGGGGAAGTTCCGTCGTCCATCCCTGGGTGGGGAGCGGAAGTGCCATGCTGATGAAGATCGCTAGGATACCGAGTATCCAAAATCTCCTGTATTTCATATCAACCTCGGAACTGGATCCAACCCTCTTGATTTATTGATCTTGCAGAGAGGTCTTTCCCTCATGCGCTACAACAAGTATAAACAAAACCCGTACCTAGGCGAAGAGATTCTATTATCTTATTGTATACAAACCAGATAGACGACAGGTTCCCTGAATCTGATTTGTCCACATCCCGTTGAATCCCCCCATTTATTGTTACCTACGATACCATTTTCGACACAAAACTCCAACCCTTTGAGAGGCAATGGATATGAGTGGGTACTTTGTATCCACTTTTAAAAGGGGCGACGGCGAATCTTCCGACGGTGAGATGCGTTTGGCCCTATCCGCATCTGGTGCTAAAATAGAGTCAGAGCGTAGGGAATCGCCTAGGTGGAGACATCCGCTTCCGGAACCGTGAGGTCTCCCGCATCAATCCCGGATCGCCAGGATGGTGAGAAGGGTCGAGAATTCGACAATCGATGGCGAGGTGGTTTCCATTTTGAAGCGCCGGCAGGGTAACTATAGCGATTTATTGAGGTACCTCCTCGATATCCCTCAACTCCCCGATGGGGAGCGCGACCGGATCTGTCAGGCCCTCGACATGACCGAGGCGGCCGGATTGGAGTCCATCACCCGCGATCTGATCGAGTCCCTTATCGAGAGGGGACAACTCAAAGAACTCCCCACGGCAACCCTCGGCACCCGCCAGCTTGAAGATATGTGGAATCACCGGATTTATCATCTCTCTGATTTCCCACCCCCCTTGGTCCGCCGGATCTACCCCCCTCCTTCGGAAGATCGTGGAACAGCCAAGGACAGGGATGCGCTTTGGGGTGGATTCAGCCCTGATGATATCTCGATCTTTCTGGATCCACGGGAGCTGATAACACGTCTGGAGTCGGATCTCAAGGAACTGCTGGGCGCCACCCGGTGTCTCTTCCATCCGATCCAGGTGCCGGAGGAATGGACCGGCATCCTGAGGGAACAGAAGCCCCATCCGGTGATTCAGGAATTGGCCGAGGAAGCCTCACGGAGACCGGGCGAGATGCTCTATGTCCCCGACCTGCTCCGCCTCACCGCTGGTGAGGAGGCCGATCGAGCGGAGGGTTCGCTCTTGATCCTGGGCCTTGGATCCCGGGAGCGCTCCTGGCTGGGGGCGGTCGAGTGGCATGCTCCGCAGCCCGGTGGATTCCCCCCGGAAGTGAGAGCCAGGGCTTTTCGGTACGGTCGGGTGATGCAATACCGCCTGACGGCCAGCTTCCGCCTTCAGGCGCTTGTCTTCAGGGATCTCCTCACCGGGATTTACAACCGCGCCTATTTTGAGGATCAGATGGAAAAGGAGATGCACCTGGCCCTGCGAAAGAACGAGGTGATGGGCCTCTGCATTATCGACATCGACGATTTTAAAAGCTATAACACGCGTTTCGGATACGCCGGGGGCGACCGCGTTCTTCAGGAGGTGGCCCTCAAACTCCGGGCCTCGCTCAGAGCATCCGATACGCTGGCCCGCTACGGCGGTGATGAGTTCGCCGCCCTTCTCGCCGCCCCCTTCTCGCCCGATGAGGGGCCGCAGATCGCCGCCCGTATTCGCGAGGTCGTCACCGGGCTTCGTTTTCCCATGGTGACCATGGATGGCGTGACGGTGGAATCGAGCGTGTCGGTCAGCCTCGGCGGAGCCCTCTGCCCCCGGGATGCGTCATCGCTGGAGGAACTCTGGAAAGCGGCCAACCGCAATCTTCTAAACGCCAAAACCGCAGGAAAAAACCGGTGGATCTTCCCCTAATCTAAATCCGAGGTGCGATAGGCCATGGGACGGATGGTTGCCACGCCGGCCCGTTCAGCGGGCGCGGACGATCCGTTCGGTCAGTGAGATTTTCTTTCCCGCCGTATCCCATACCTGAAATTTGTAAAAGTAGACGCCGTTTGAAATCTGATCGCCGTCGCCGTCTCTTCCGTCCCAGACAACGATATTATCATTAACGTGGGCGGAAAGAGGATCGAGGGTCTGAATCAGACGCCCCCGCAATGTATAAATCTTGATGGATGCCCGGTCGCCGTCCCGGTTCAACACATAGTGAAACTCCGTACCCTCTTCAAAAGGGTTCGGAAAGTTGAACAGGCGGACAACCCGCAGGTTCTCGCCCGGGGGATCCGTCACGAACCGTATCGATTTGGAGACCCCCTCGACACCCACGGCCAGCGTATGTCCTCCTTCTTCCAGCCCATCGATAGGCTCGGTGATGAGTTTCCACTCCCGGGATTCTCCTTGTACAATCTCGCCGCTTGCTTCCACGGCGTATCCCCAGGGAATGTCATCAATGGCCGGAGCCATCGCGGTGAATGCGGTCTCATCGAGAAAAACCGGGGAATTGATATGGACGATAATGCGGCTCCCCGAGGGAAGAAAGTCGTTGTTTAAAAGAGGTGTTTCCGTATCGCCCGATGACACGAAAAAGGAAACATCGAGCGCCACCGACAGCGTGAAGGTTCTTTGCCGCCCCATCCGGTCGGAGGCCTGAATCGTGATGGCATAATCATCCGGCCGGAGCTTCAAGGCGAAAGCAGCGCGATAGACCCGGTCATCATCCGGCCGCGCCGGATCGGGGGTTATGGTGATCCGTTCCATCGGCAGGGTCCCCCCGATATCGACGACGGAAAGCCCTCTCAGCGCGACCTCATCCAGAACACGCAGGTCGACATGAATCGAATCATCAGGGGAGGGGGCCTTCACCGGCGTTCCCGTCTCCACCGGCCCGCCGTCGACCTCGACATTCAGGCGGGGCGCCGCGATATCGACTCTCAAGGCGGGGTCCCCGAGATAGGTGTAGGTCATCACCTGGCCGCGATTGGTTGGATCAGTATAATTCCGATCCATCAGGATCGCTTTGCCGTGCGTCAGAATATCGCCGAAGATCCAGGTCGATTCACCGTCGATCTGCGGCACATCGGCGAAAAAGGCTTCGAAGAGCGCCGTATTTAACAAATCATTATCGGTCAGCCATTCATACCCGGTGCTCGCCAGCGAGCCGACCGCGCCGAGGGAGAGACCGGGATTGCCGTGGAAGAGAAGCTTCTCTGAAATGCAATCGCCGAACCCTGATCGCCCCTCCAGATAGTTGGAAAACTCCGCGAGGTGGCATCCAAAACCAAAGAAGAGAAACGGTTTGTTTCGGTTCTGGATCAGCGGGACGTCTTGACGGCCCGAGTGGAGATTCATAAATACATCTTCATGCGTAATGACCACTGCATTGGCATGGCTTTCCACATTCCATATCAGCGCCCCACGGCTGAGAGATTCAATAAGCGCTCCAATAACAATGGAGCCTCCCGCATTTTGACTCCTGATCTGAGGAGGCCTTTGACAATGCTCGATGGTCCCGTTTTCATAACGGAAACAGGGCTCATTCAGGAGGGCAAGATCGCAGGGATCGCCGGCAATGCCGCTGGTATCTTTATGGCACCGGGCCGTCGTCCGCAGGGTGTCCAGGAATCCCGAGACGAAAAATGTATCAACCTCAAAATCGAGCAGCTCGGCGGAATCATATATATGCCTGATGCAATCAAGGGTGCCGCTCTCAAAGACGCTTTCATACCCGCGATAGATATAGCTATCAGGCGAATCTCCCGAATACTGATCGTCGGCCATGAAGACGCCCCGGTTCCGCCAGAAATCGCCCGGCTGGAAATCCTCATAGCGGATGATCTTTGATACCATCGTCTCCAACTCATTGGGACTTCCCGCCGGCAGCCGGCCGAGATGTATATCAAAGTAAAAATCGAGGTGCTCCCCTGTTCCGGTGAGGTTGTCGACATACCAGGTATCATTGGAAACCAATTCCGAACCATTATCCCCCCGCGCGGTGCTGGGCAGGGTCATCGTCGGGATGAAGTTAAAGTCGCTAAAATCCGTCACATTGGCGCAATCGTCGGAGGCGTCCCCGACAAGAAGCAGGTAGACAGGGGGCTGCGTCCGGGTCCGAAAGAGATAGCGAAGATAGTTGCGAATCGCGTAGGGAGACTTTCTGCCCCCGTCGAAATTGTCATAGACATCTTCCACATCGGCCCTGATGACCTGGTGCCCGAGAGATTCCCGGTGTTGCAGAAGGGGCTCGATCGTTGACGTGAAATCATTGTGATAGATGACCAGATAATCTTCAGATCCCGTTCCGGTGAGGTCATGGATCTCCCGGATCGCGACCCTCTGATTCTTTATTGAGGCGATGCGGTTTCTTTCCACCAGCTTTATCACGCGGGGCGTTGATCCGTCTCCGGCATTCAACTGAAGCGAGACCTGGTATCCCCCCCCGACAGGGATGATCTGATCATCGGAAAGGGGAAGGTGCGTCACCAGCACCGAATCGGTGACTTCGAAGGCAAGGATATCGTCACTTGTAAAACCACCGATCTGGAATTCCTGTGGGCCGGTCAGGCCCCCGGTGTGGAATGTAAAAGACCCCAGGCTCGCTGTAAAAGGAAGCGTATAGGTCATCGTCACGCGATCGAGGCTGATCCCGTATCCGTCGAGCGGCAATTCGATGACGAGACCGATCGAATCGGGCTCATACACAGGTTCAAAACCACTGAGATTCGTCTCATTCAGCGTGATCGTCAAGTGCCTCTTCTCTCTTACCGAATAGGGATTTCCCGGGAAGGAGGTCCAGGGCCTGGCTCCCCGCGGTCGATTGGAAAGATAGAGCGAAGGTTTGTGATAGTTGGAGCCGCTGATCTTGGCATACCCTTGCAAATCGACAACCATCTGCCGGAATTGGGCGCCCTGCGGGATTTTGAAAAAGGTCCACTGGGTGCCCCATCGAAAATCGGACCAGTAAAAATGCGATCGGACCAGCATCTCTGTCGCCAAATAGAGCTGGCTGTCATCATCGTCAGCGGCCAAAAACTTCGCATAGATCGAATCCTTCTCGGCGACCTGGGTCATCGTCACCGATGCGGGGGGGGTGAGACTTTCCCATCCCTGCCAGGAGAGGGAATCCCCCATCGTCGCCCCCGGATCACCGCCGCCGGTCCATCGCAGAAAATAGTGATTGTCCCGCCCATAGCGGGTCTGCCGGTCGGGAAGATTGAACCGGTCCCAACGATCCTGACCGAAGAAGATGATCGACTCCCCCGGCTCAAAGAAGCCGTCCTCATCGCCATCTTCTCTCAAATAGGGAATCGCATTCTCACGAAGCGGGTTTTCGAGGTCGGCATCTTCAAAGAGACCTTCCACCAGGACCAGCTCATCCCACGGGATAGAGTTCTCCGCCAGACCGGCGTTGGTAAGGACGTTGAAGGGAACCCGAAGGAGACCTGTCGCCGCGACGGTCAATTTGGCCTGGACCCCCGCCCGCCTCTTCAGCATCGGAGGGAGCGACGCCACGGGTCCGCGCCGCCAACGCTTTCCCTGCTCGTAATTGAGGATCTGCCGTTGATAGGAACGCTCCCAGGCGCCTTCCGGCGGGATCGGACGCATTCCCGCCGGCTCCCGGGCGTCGGCCGCCTGCAGAAATTCCACCCGAAGGCGGATTTTACGGGCGCTCCTAAAAACCTTGGCATCCGGATCCCAGCGAACCGGTGTGATCTGAATCGGGAGGATTCTCTGGTGCCGCGCCCCCGCGGGATCGCCGAGAGAAGCCCAATCGATAGGGTATAGACCCGGACCCGCATAGGCCCAGGGGGCCGGTTCCCATTGGAGATCATAGACCGGCATGCCTTGAGCATCGAGATGGATCTCCTCGCTCGGTGTCGGCACAGGGCTTCCGGGTATGGCCGGATACTCCTCAACTTCAAGAACCGTCAATCGGGCCGTCGCTCCCGGCGGCATGGCGAGAGAGAAACCGCCCGTCGGAAGGGCGGGAGCACCGATCGTGCTCATCCGGCCGTAACCGGGGAGGGTCACACGTACCCATTCGGTACCCTCGACCGGCGTCGACTCCAGCGGACCGATATCAAGGGTGACAACCACCTCGCTTTCCGTGGCCGAGTCAAGCCGGGCTCCCGTCAGACCCGCGACGGGATGGCTCAGAAAGAGCAGGGTGGCTATGGCGGTGAGACAAAGAAGATGGGGACGGAAAAGCATGGATCACCTCACAAATGGACGGCCGGATTCACAAAGAGAGCGAGCCTGAGACGGACCCGATCATCGAGCCGGCTCACCCTGCCAAGAATCGCATCGCACCGGATCGCGGGTCAATCGACGGATGCCATCAATTGACCAAACCCCCGGAACGCCATAAAGTTCGGGGATGAGGGCCCATTAGGGAGGAGGACGCCCATTTCCCTGACGATAGAAGAGTTGTTGGGTTCGATAGACGGCGAAAGAGGAGATGCCCCTGGTTGAAGACATTAAAGCTCTATTGGGAATTTGCACGCCCCTTCACATTGATCGCTCCCGCTTTGGGGGTGCTTTCCGGCGGGCTCACGGCCATGGGCGCCGGGGACCCAACACCGATAACCTTGAAACGCATCCTCATCATCCTCATCGGAACCCTGATGGCGGCGGTCCTGAACGCCGCATCAAACGCCATCAACCAGATTTATGATCTGACCAATGACCGGATTAATAAACCCGGCCGTCCCATCCCCTCCGGCCGGCTCTCCATACCCGAAGCGCGGCGGATAACCTGGGTCTTATATATCCTTTCTTGGATTTGCGCCGCTATTGTCGGCGTCGAATGCCTGATCATCGTTTCCATCGCCAGCTTCTTCACCTATATCTACTCCGTTCCTCCCCTGCGAACCAAACGTAACGGCATTTTAGCCAATGTGACGATCGCCATCCCCCGCGGTGTTTTGTTGAAGGTCGCCGGATGGTCGACCGCAAAATCGATCCTGGTCGGTGGGGAGCCCTGGATCATCGGCCTTGTCTTCGGAACATTCCTCCTGGGCGCTTCGACAACCAAAGATTTCGCTGATATGAAGGGGGATGAAGCCGACGGCTGCATGACATTACCGATTCGCTATGGTGTTCGCAACGCCGCTCGAATGATCGCGCCCTTCTTCGTTCTCCCCTTCCTCTTTATCCCGGTGGCCATGCGTCTGGGATGGCTGACCGGTGTCCCCATCCTCTTGTACATCCTCGGAATCGTTCTGGCCATATGGGGCGTCTATACGGTATCACTCATCCTGCGCGACCCGGATGCTCTGGCGCGCACAGAAAATCATCCCTCCTGGCGCCACATGTATCTTATGATGTTCACGACCCAGGTGGGGTTCGCCGTCGCCTATCTGGCCAAGTATCTCGTCGATTAACCTGAGGTTTTCCCGGAGCGGGGGAACGGCATAGTGTCAAGTAGGATTATTTACATCTATCTATTCCTCGCCACTTTAATGGGGTCCCTCTCTATATTCTCCGGACTGAAGTGGGCGGTTCCTTTTGTACAAGCAACCCTGATATTTCCGCTTTATCTCTATCATGTTATCAATCGTGAAAGTGGAAGGGCGGTTCTTCACATGATCCTCTGGGCGGTTCTCTCATCCGCCATCGTCGTCACCATCACCATCCTGCGGCCGGAATTGGCCGAGAAAGCCATTCTTCGAAGCACCGGCTATCGTGATGAGATGTTCTTGTGGATTGGGACAGGTATCGGGCCGGAGGGTACGCCGTCACAATTCATCCCCCAGCATATATTGCACTATGTCGTCTTTTTGGGGGTTTCACTTATCACACTCGGCTGGGGCGGCCTGGTGATGGGCGCCATACTGCTGAATTATATGAATTATTATGTCGGCGCCCTGGTGCTGGAGGCGGGCCATCCCACCATGGCGGCGCTCCTTGGATGGCCGCCCTATGCGACCATCCGCGTCATCGCCTATATTTGCGGCGCCATCGCCGTTTCGGATCTGATGATCTCTATGATTCTCCGCCGCAATATTTGGAATAAGCAGATCACCCGGAAATTCGCCGGCTGGTCTTTTTTACTCTTTCTGTCCGATATCGCGATAAAGATCGTTATCGCCCCTCAGTGGCAGAAACTCATGTCCACCATCATCTCCCGCTGACCCCGGCTACATATCCGAATCAGCCGGCGCCTGCACATCACCGAAGATGACCTGGCGCGGAAAGAGCCATCCCTCAGGTGGAGCGAGCCGGACTTTGGATAGAGCGCCCTCATGAACAACAATCGGGAGGCTGTCACGGGCGGCGGCGATCAACACATCGAGATACTTATCGGCCTTGTCACGCCATAGTTCGTTCTTGAGTTTCTGCTTCATATCGTCGAACGGGATAAGCTTCGGATCTTCCACCTTTAAGATCCGGGCAATTGTATAACCTCCGGAGAACGGGATTGGATCGCTCACTTCATCTTTGCCCAAGAGGAAGAGGACTTCATCCAAATCCCGGGATTCGCCTTTTGAATAAAACCTCGTGCCGCTGAGTGTGGTCCAAGCCGCTGTGGAATCCCGCTCCCGCGCCCGGGTCCATATCTCCTCCGGTGCGTCGCCCGCTCTCAACCAGGCCCCGATTTCTTCGGCGAGCTGCCGATCTTTGACATGATAGGCCAAGAAGGAGCGGCGCTCCGGACTATTGTACAATCCGGGATTTTCATCATAATAGCGCCGGCATTCCTCCTCATCGGGCTCCAACGGTCCCCATGCATAGCGGAGGTAAAACTGCCGGCTGTGAATCGCGTCCCGCTTTTTACCGGCCAGCCAGGCCACATTGGGATCTTTATCGAGCTTGAGACGCCGGGCTTCGGCTAAGCGCATCCTGCTGATCGCAAGGCCTTCCAGTGAATTGATCACATCTTCCGGAGAATCGAATGTAGGCCATGTCGCCGATGGATATTGGGTCATTTCCGCCAGATAGAGAATCGCCGTCAAGGTATCGCCGGTCATCGTTGCCACAATCCTGCGCTGATCCTCAGGAGCCATGACCGGCAGGGTAAAATCGCCCTTCGCTTCCCGGTCGGCCATCGCCTCGGCCCCGCGGGGAGCCGCGGCGGTCTCTTCACGCAGCCAATTCGTCAACCAAACAATCTCATCGCCATGAAGTTGATACTTGTATCTTTCCTTCAGCTCATCATGAAACGCGATCAGGAGGGCGGCTGTTTTTTCCTGGCGGATGATTCTCTCGAGGGTCGGCACCGACTCCTCATAGGAACGGACACTCTCCGTTTCCCTTCGCCCCTCCAATTGAATCAGATGGAAACCGAGGCTGGATCGAATCACCCCACTGATTTCTCCCACCGCGAGCCCGGCGGCGGCATCATAGACGGGCGGCGCAATCTGGCCCAGGGTCACCCAGCCTATGTCACCCTCCTTGGCCTTGGCCCGGGCATCATCCGACTCCTTGGCCGCCACTTTGCCGAATATGGCCCCCTGGCCGATCATGGAAAGGATCCTCTCCGCCGTCTCCAAACGGCGGATCCGGATCTCGCGAAGATGGAATTGGGTCTTTAATTTCTCGTAGGCATCCTTAAGCTCCGCTGGACTGATGGTCTGAGCATCGGCGATCACTTGTCGATCGAGGAGGCGTGTCATGGCATCTTCAACAAAACCCTCCCACCGATCCTGCATTCCGGCATCGAAAACCGGAATCTTTTGCGAGGCCAGAAACTCCATGATCTCTTTGTCTTTGTAAATCTCGAGAAAAGCCTTTGCGCCTGAGGTATCCGCTTCAAAGGGGCAATCATCCTTTGCCGTGAATTCCCAGAAAGCCTGCTCAAAGACACTCAACGGGACCTGTTCTTCCCCGACCTCCAGAACAATGGGATTGGGAGTCCCGCAGGAAATAAGGCTCCCCAGAATTCCCAGCGGTAGAATCCAGCCTCTTATATGGCGGCCGGTGCGGCCGAGTGCAAACGACATCCTCAATCCCTCCTACTCCGTAAAAAATCCAGCGCTCCGCCAACATCTCCATCCTCATAACCCTACGGGTTCGGGTCCTTCGGTGCAAGATAGGAGGGCGGCGAAACCGGCGGGTTGAGTTGACACTCATTGGTGACCGTGCTAAGGTAATGAAAACCATAAAGTTGCAGAGCTTTTTGGGGGCTCTGAAAACCATCTCTCTTCGGCGCAGGTCATATGGAAACCACTGATATCAAATCATCGGATAGCCTGAGTCTCTTCTTCCCCGTTTATGGTGATTGGGGAACGATAGCCTCAATGATCGTCCTCGCGGACCGGATCGCCCGCGACCTCACGGACGATTACGAAATCCTCGCCATCAACGACGCCAGTCCCGACCATTCCGACCTGATACTAGCGGAATTGACCCAGAAATATTCCCGCCTTCGTGTGATCACCCATCCAAAAAACAAAGGATATGGCGGCGCCATCTGCTCGGGATTTAAGAATGCCTCCAAGACCTTCATCTTCTATACCGATGGGGACGCCCAGTATGATGTTCGAGAGCTGGCCAAGCTCTGGAAGGCCCGGGGAGGTGCCGATCTTGTCAATGGGTACAAGATCCGCCGGAATGACCCATTTCATCGAAAAATCGTAGGCTGGTCCTACCACAACTTTGTTAAGATGATGTTCCGGTTAAAAATCCGCGATGTGGATTGCGATTTCCGCCTCATCCGGAGGGAGATCTTCCAGGGCTTCGGCCTGACAGAGAACTCCGGATTGATCTGTGTGGAATTGATGACAAAGATTCACAGGACGGGCTGTCAGATACGGGAGGTTCCTGTCCACCATCATCACCGGATGCACGGCCGGAGCCAATTCTTTAACATCCGGCGCGTCGCGCGGGTTCTTATCGACATGATGGGATTGTGGTGGCGGGTCTTTATCCGCAAGGACCTAGGTCCTCCGGGGACATTTCCAGAGGAACCGGAACTGAAAAGGTAACTCGGCTGAAATGGAATCATCATCCACTTTTCCATTTGTCACCTCGCCGCCGCTCCCCGCCGATTGGGAACAACTCTATCAAAACCGCTCTATCCTCGTGACCGGCGGATTAGGATTCATCGGGTCGAATCTGAGTCTGCGACTTGTAGAGCTCGGCGCCAGGGTCACCATTGTCGATTCCCTCATTCCGGACTACGGCGGTAATCCATGGAATGTCGAAAAGATCAAAGACCGGATCAATATCAATATCGCCGACGTGAGGGATCCGCACAGTATCGCCCGTCTCGTTCAGGGGCAGGACATTATTTTCAATCTGGCCGGTCAAGTCAGCCACATCGACTCCATGAGGGATCCCTTCACGGATCTTGAAATCAACTGCCGCAGTCAGCTTTCCATACTCGAAGCCTGCCGGAACAACAATTCCAATGTAAAAATCATCTACGCCGGCACACGGCAACAATACGGAAAGCCTCAATATCTACCGGTCGATGAGAAGCACCTCGTTCTCCCCACCGATGTCAACGGTATTAACAAGACCGCAGGTGAAACCTATCACATTTTGTACAACAATGTTCACGGGATCCGCGCAACGAGCCTTCGAATGACCAATACCTACGGACCCCGCTTGCTCCTCAAGCATAACCGGCAAGGATTTATTTCCGTTTTCCTGCGCACGGCAATCGAAAAGGGAGAGATTAAAATCTTCGGTACAGGCGAGCAGCTCCGCGACCTGAACTATGTCGATGACGCGACCGACGCCTTTCTGCGGGTCGGAGTCGCCGAGTGGACAAACGGCGAAGTGTACAACCTCGGCGGTGACGAGATCCTCTCCGTCGCCGCGATCGCCCAAAAGATCATCAAAACGGCGGGCGCCGGCAGGCTGAGTATTGTTCCATTCCCCGAGGAGACACGCCGCATCGACATCGGCAGCTACTACGGATCCTACCAAAAACTCAGGGAGGCCGTGGGATGGCGGCCTCTGATCGATGCCGATGAGGGATTCCAGCGTACCGTGGATTATTATCGGGAAAACATTTCTCATTACGTTGAGGATTAACCTTGAGCGAATTCCGAATCCAGGTCTGTGATTTAAAAGCCCAGCGGGAAGAACTGGGAGCGGCCTTGGACCAGGCGATCCGGGCCGTCTTGGACCGCGGATGGTATGTGCTGGGTGAGGAAGTCGCCGGGTTTGAAAAGGAATTCGCCGGCTATCTCGGCATGCGTCATGCGGTGGGTGTCGGATCCGGAACCGAAGCCCTGCATCTGGCTTTGGCCGCGGAAGGGATCGGACCGGGGGATGACGTCCTGACAACCCCGATGACCGCGGTCCCGACGGTTTGCGCCATCGCCCTTACCGGCGCCCGCCCGATTTTTGCCGATGTCGATCCGGAAACAGCTCTTCTCGATCCCGTGGAGGTGGAACGTCGGATCACACCGCAAACCCGCGCGATCATTCCGGTTCATCTCTACGGACAATGCGTCCCGATGGACCCGTTCCTGGAACTCGCCCGGAACCGCGGGATTTGCATCATTGAAGATGCGGCCCAAGCCCATGGCGCCACCTGGAAAGATCGGATGGCCGGCACGTTCGGTGATTACGGCTGCTTCTCCTTTTATCCCACAAAAAACCTCGGAGCCTATGGGGATGCGGGCGCCGTCGTTACCGCAGACGACGGGCGCGCGGAACGTCTGCGCCGCCTCCGGAATTACGGCCAGACCGATCGATATCGACATGTGGAGAGGGGATGGAACAGCCGGCTCGATGAGATCCAGGCCGCCATCCTTCGGGTCAAACTCCCTCATCTCACTCGCTGGAATGAGGCGCGCCGAGATCTCGCGTCAAGGTATCAACAGAACCTGGAAGGATCCGTCCTCCGCCCCATGGCGGAGAACCCTCAAGGCCGGTCGGCCCGGCATCTTTTTGTTGTCCGGGTTCCCGATCGTGACCGGCTGCGGGAGGCTCTGCGCGCCAGAGGGATCGAATCACAGATCCATTACCCGATCCCGGTTCATCTCCAGGAAGCCTTTTCACACCTCGGATATGCGGCAGGAGATTTTCCTGTGGCCGAGAAACTGGCCGGGTCTATTTTAAGCCTGCCGCTCTATCCTGAATTGGATCCTGGAAAGATCATTGAGATCTGTGAAGCGATTCATACGATCTTACAGGAGGATTAATCGCATGGTTTCCGGCAGCACACTTCGCGCCCTGGGCCTTCTTCTGATCGCCATTCTTTTTACCGTTACGGGAGAACTTTTTCTCAAACATGGGATGAATCGCATCGGTATTGTACAATTTTCAAACTTTCTGCCCACCATGGGACGGATCGTAAGGACGCCGGTCATTCTCATCGGTTTCACGTCCATCGGCGTCGGGGCCGTCTTCTGGCTTGCCGTTATCAGCCGCGTGAATCTCTCCTTTGCCTATCCCATGCTTTCTGTGGGGTACATTCTGATTCTCATCTTTTCGGCCCTCATCCTGAAGGAGGATGTATCCCTACTGAGATGGATCGGGGCCGTGGTCATTTGCCTGGGCGTCTATCTCATCACGCGCAGTTAATTCCCCGGGGACCCAATGGAACGACTTGAATACCATCGGATGTTTGAGGCTGAAGAGAGCTTCTGGTGGTATCGATCTTTGCGGCGCACCATGCTCACTCTCCTGGATCCTTATCTCCCGGAAGAGGGGGGTTGGCGGATACTCGATGCCGGCTGCGGAACCGGCGGGTTTCTCATTAAACTTTCCCATTGGGGCCGGATCATCGGAATGGACGTGGCCCCTCTGGCATTGGAACTGGCAAAGCGCCGCGGTTCTTGGGATCTGATTCAAGGCGGCGTGCAATCCGTGCCGGTGGCCTCGGAAAGTATGGATTTGGTTGTTTCCATGGATGTGCTTTATCACAAGGAAGTACCCGACGACAGAGAAGCTCTCGCGGAGCTGGTCCGGTGTCTGCGGCCCGGCGGATGGCTTTGCCTCAACCTGCCGGCATTCAACTGGCTGAAATCATCCCACGATATTGCGATTCATACGGCCCGGCGTTATACAAGAAAGGATCTGTCTGATCTTCTCTCATCGCAGCCGCTTCATGTTCACCGATTGACGCACTGGAATATGTTTCTTTTCCCGCTGGCGGTCATGGTCCGTTTGCTGCGAACGACACGCCATGAAGATTCATCCGATGTCCGGCCCCTGCCGCAGCTGCTGAATAACACCCTGGAATCCATCCTGAAAATCGAATCAAAAATTCTCGCGCGCGCCGATCTTCCGATCGGACTTTCCGTCGCCGCCGTGGCTCAAAAGCTCCCAGCAGGGGGGACGCGATCATGAGTCCCGCCCACACGCGGGGATCGAACCATTGGCGTCTGGCCGCCCTGCTCCTGGTCATTCTGATGGCCGCCCTGCTGCGTCTGGCCGTCCTGGATACAGAAGGACTTTGGTCCGACGAGGGATATACATTTCATGTTGCCGGCAAATCGATTCCTGATCTGATACGAACCTTCAGACATGACGACTCTCCACCGCTCTTCTACCTGATATCCAAATCCTGCCGCGCTTTTTTGGCCGGATGGACTTCACCGGAGACCGCTGTGCGGTTTTTCCCGGCCCTCTCCTCCGCCTTGGCCGTCGTTGTCCTGGCTCTCTTTCTGCATAAACAACGGCGGCTCTGGCCCACCCTCCTGCTCCTCGCCTTTTCATCTTATGGGATCTTCTATGCCCGTCAGGCGCGTTCCTACGGTTGGATCATGCTGCTTATCTTTCTTCTGATTTTTCTTTCACAAAAGATCGCGCAGAAGGGTGGACGGGGCCCGGCCATCGGCCTTGCCCTGGTTCTCGGGGCGCTTCTTTGGAGTCATAATATTGGATTCGTCATCTGGGCTTCAGGATTCGGCGCCTTTTCATTATTGCTGATCCACGCCCGCATAACCCACCGGACGATGCGCCCTGCATTCCAGGGCCTGGCGGCTCATCTTGGGGGGCTTGTGCTTGTGCTTCCCTGGCATCTGGCGGGGGGAGACCAGCTTTACCAGCACGTCTTCTTGAATCTCTGGATGAGTGTCTACTGGCAGAAGGCGCCCCTGATCCTGGCGCCGGTCTTTAGTCTGGTTGTTTTCGGTCCCGGATCCCCCATGCGCCCACCCTCTCCGGGCAATCTTCCCACGCCCGTTCCATCAGCTGAGTGGATTCTGTGTCTTGTTCTCACGATCGGAATCATCGCTGCGGCGGCGTTCGGACTTATACATCAACGGCTCTCATCAAAATCAGCGGCGCGTGAGGATGAGACATCCCTTTTCTTCGAATTGGTTTATCTTTTCGCGCCCCTCTTTCTTATCCTCGCCGCCTCGCTTATCTGGGCTCCGACGTATGTCCTCGGGAGGGCCGATGTTGTCGCCTTCCCCGCCTTTGTTCTTGTTATGGGGCGGGGATTGGCATTGATCGGATCCCGTTGGCGCCGCGGGCTTCTCAGCGCCTATATTCTGGTTTGTACATTCATGATCCTGCCATTGCTGGGCGTCGGGCACTCCCCGCGTCTGAAGGGACAAGATCGGATTCTGGCCGGCAAGCTGGCCGAAGATCTGGGCTCCAATGATCTCTACGTTCATGTGGCCCTGTCCTCTCCCTCGATGGAAACATATCTCGAAACCTGGGATATCCCGCATCAGATCCGATATTTTCCCGAATCACAGGCCCCCAGTCCCGCCGCCACCTGGCCTTTCCCCGTTGATTCAGTCGAGACCTACCGCCGGCAGGCCCTTGCTTTGCGAAGCCGCTTGGAAAATGGAGAGGTGGATCATCTCTGGACCACAGCCAGGCTGCGCGACGAGATCCCGCCATCAAAGGACAACACGGCGGAGGACCTTGTTTACCCCCAGAGCGTTTTAGCCTTCGTGCTCGGGGGGCTGGATCCCCTTCCGGTCTATGTCCACAAGGGGCGAACCGGACCTGACACCCTTCGTTATCATCAAGATTGGGTCGGCGGCGTCCGTTTGGTGCTGAAATACCGGAGGGAAGATCTCGTCGATCTCACCACCCTGGGTGGGATTGAAGTGAAACCATAGGGGCGTGTGAGATGGATAAGGCAAACCGGCGCTGGATTCCCTGGCTTGGCGTTCTGCTCGCGGCCGCCGCCGTTATCCCCTTCCTATCCACCCTGGGTCATGATTTCACTTGGGATGATCACACGATCATCGAGAGGAACCCGGGCACGGATCCCGGAACGCCCCTTGCAGAAAGTCTCCTGGCTCCGTATTGGCCTCCTCCAAGAGAATCCGGCCTCTACCGTCCGATTCCCATCCTGACCTATCGGCTCGGCCGAACCCTCTGGGGTCTCCATCCGGCCGGCTTTCACGCCCTCAACATTCTCCTCCACTTGCTGACCACCCTCGCCCTCTTTCGATTGCTCCTCTATCTTTTCTCGTCCAAAGATCTTTTCCCGGCCGCGGCGGCATCTTTTCTTTTCGCCGTTCACCCCCTTCATACCGAGGCGATTGCAGGGATCGTCGGAACCTCCGAACTCTGGGCGGCCCTCTGGGGAATTCTAGCCGCCTTCTTCTGGATCCGCGCCTCGCGCAAGGCGCCCCGGTATACCCTTTTACTGGCGTGGCTTTGTTGGATCCTCGCCCTCGCCAGCAAAGAGAGTTCGGCCGGCTGGCTTCTCATCGGTCTTGCCTACCGCATCGGCCTTCTGCCCCGGATGGAAGGTTCCACAATTCGTTCCCGGAGATTCTTGGATACCGGAATGGTCCTTATCTTTTTCGGATTCTTACTTCTCAGAGCCCATGTCCTGGGTAGCATTATCGGACTCTCTCCCCCCTCGCTCGTGGACAATCCCCTTGTCAATCTCTCCCTCATCGAACGGATCCCCGCCGCCGCGGGTCTCTGGCTGAAGGGTTTCTTCCGCCTCCTTTGGCCGTTCCACTTGATGCCGGATGCCTCTTTTGCGCAGACGAGACCGGCGATCACGCTGCCCCTCGATATCATCGCCACGGCGCTCCTCCTCGGCATCACCCTGACCGCGATGTTCCGAGGCCGGAGGGGAGAGTTGTGGGCCTGGGGATGGATTGCAGGGATCGCAACTCAATCTTTGACCATGAACATCCTTTTCCCCATCGGAACCTGTTATGCCGAGAGACTCTTTTATACCCCTTCCGCCGGTTATCTGGTCGCCTTGGTTTCCTTGGCCGCCGCGGCGGGACGGCGTTTTCATCTCCCCACTCCCACACTGCGGCATCCCGCCCTTTGGATACCGGTGGCCGGATGGGTGATTCTCCTCGGCGTCCTCTCCCACCGGCAGGCCCGGATCTGGGCCGATGACCTGACCCTCTTTCAATATGCGGCGCGCGTCGCCCCGAAGAGCGTGAAAGCTCAAACGAATTTGGCCGTGCAGGAATGGCATCGGGAAGACCTGGATGCCGCCGAAAAGTCTGTCAGAAGGGCTCTCGAAATAAAGGCTGATTATCCAGCCGCCGACCTTCTAATGGCCCGGATTGAAAATAAGCGGGGTGAACAAGAGGGAGCCCTCCAGCGGGTTCGGGAAACCCTAGCCACAGAACCCCAATATATGGAAGGATGGGTATTCTTGGGTGGTCTCTATATCGAGCGGGATGAATTGGCGGAAGCCCTCTCAGCCTACACCAGGGCCCATCAAATTGATCCCGGGGCGATCGATCCGCGTGTCGGCATCGCTTCAGCCTATGCGGGCCTGAAGCGTTGGAGCGAGGCCTTGCCCTGGTGGGAAGAGGCCCACCGGCTCGACCCCGGGCGACAGGACCTCCTCTACCCCTACGGCGTCACCCTCTGGCGGGAGGGGCGGCCGGATGAAGCCCAAGTGATTTGGAGGGAGGCCTTGGCCGGCGGAAATCGAGATCCTGAAATGCTCAATGATTTCGCCTGGCTGCTGCTCGAGAGGAAACAGGATCTGGAGATGGCGGAGGGGATGGCGCGCGAAGCCGTTCGAGAGCGGGACGATCCCAATTTTGTCGATACCCTGGTGCGTCTCCTCGTGGCCCGCGGGCGGGCCGCGGCCGCCGACTCGCTTGTCCGGGCGGCCGAATCATCCGGTATCGGCCCCGAGTGGACCGGCCGCTGGAAGGATTTACTCACCGCGCCGCCTCGTTAGGGGTTGGGGCGGAGACTTGCAAGACGACGAGGTTCTCATGGGATCACATACAAAATTTCCTATTCCGCTCTGGTCCATCCCCATTCTCCTGGGTCTCATTTTGCGGATTTTGTTTTTTGTTAGTGTTTGGAATGATCCGGTTTTTTTCCATCCGGTTCTTGAAGACAAGCTCCACTACGAAAGAGCGGTCCAGATTACAGAGGGGCAATTCCCCGAAGTGTCACTCCCCGGCGGCAGCTTCCTCTATCCGTATATCGCGGCCTCGATTTTCAACCTGGCCGGCAAGAGCCCTGAAGGATTGTTCTTTTTGCAGCTCCTCCTTGACTTGCTCAATATCTTTCTACTTTTCCGTCTGCTTGATGGATATGCGGGGAGCAAAGGGGCCTTGCTCGGAGCGTCCCTCTATGCCATCCACCCTCTCGCCGCTGTTTATATATTTAGAATGACGCCGCTGATTCCGGCCATAACTCTGTTCCTCCTTCTCGTCCCGAGGGCTCTTCCGTGGGGAGCTCGCAAAGAGAAAGCGACCGGGTGGAGATCGGATCTGGTCTCGGGTCTGCTGGCCGGCGTGGGAACGCTCCTAATACCCTTCCCCTTCATTCTTTTGGGCTTGCTGAGTCTCGTCCGCCGCTGGCGGCATGAAGCGCAGAAGAGCCGGGCGGCCGGCTTGTCGGCGGTTTTTGTCTTGGGATGGGTGGTGGTGACGGCGCCCGCGCTGTTTCACAATGCTTCATTGAAGGAAGGGGCTTTCACATTCGCCTGGACCGACGGCTATGGTTATTATCAGGCATTCGATCCGGAATCGATCGGCTCTCCCTGGAAGGTCGATCCCCCCGCCTGGAAGGGTCCCGAATATCTCCGGAGGGATGTCGGAGAGGAGATCGGCGCGATCGCCACCATGGGGGATGTCGAACGCTGGCACATGACCCGGGGAACACAGCGCCTGCTCGAATCACCGCTGCCTACCCTGGTGCTGTTCCTGCGCAAGGCCCTGCTCTCCATCTCCAAGGTGGAGATACCCGACCCGACACCAACGGCATGGGCCCTGCAAAACTGGGCGGCTCCCTTTAGCTGGGGTCTTTGGCTTTGGCCCTTCCTATTGGGGCTATTTTGCGTCGAGATGGTGGGCCGCGGTTTCAAGGAAAATCCAGCCTTTGCCATTCTGTTGGGGGTATTTGCGCTGGATCATCTTCTGGGCCCGGTCTCCGGCGCCTCACGCGCCTTCGCCCTTCCATGGATCGCCGGTTTTGCCGGCGTGGGCCTGATCAGCCTGATCAAGGGGTTGCGGGCCGGGACCTTCCGCCCTTTGATAATTCCCCTCCTGGCCGGTATCGTGGCGACGCTCCTCGCCTTCGTGGATCCGGGGGGCGCCGCGGGTGTCTTCAATCAGAAGGATGAATGCCTCAGGATCCAAGCGGAAGGAGAGGAAGCGGAAGGGGAGCGCCTGCACGCCATCCAGACCCTTCGCCTCGCGCTCAAGGAGAATCCGGGGAATCCGGAGATTCATAACGACCTGGGGACCTACTATGCCAGGGAATCCTTCATGGAGGAATCGGTTCAATCATACCAAAGCGCCCTGGCGATCGACTCCACCCACGTGGACGCCCTGGTCGGCATCTCCAATGTTCTAAGAGCCAGCGGCAACGCCGCTGAAGCCAAAGCGTATCTGGAGCGGCTCGTGTCCCGGCGCCCCCGCTCCCCCGTCTACCGGAATGAACTGGGGACCTTATACATTTCACTGGGATTGCTGCCGCAAGCCCGGCGCCAGCTCGAGGAAGCCGTCCGGCTGAGTCCCGACTACGCCATGGCCCTGGCCAATCTGCGTGTTCTTTCACAAATGGAACGCCAGATGGAAGAGCTGATGATTCCCGCCGAGATGAGCCTCTCCCCCGGTCATCGGCTCTATACTCTCAGCCGGGAGATGACGGCGGCCTTTGCCGCCGGCGATGCCGGCGCGCTTGACAGTCTGGCGGCGGTGGCGCGCTCGATCGAGCCGGGCCATGTTCTGCCCGATATCATGCAGGGGATTTTTCTTTCGCGCCGCGGTGAGGCGGAGGCGGCCCTCCCCTTCCTTCGACGGGCGAATGCGCTGGCTCCCGGCCGGGCGCACATCGTGCGAGAACTCGTGACCTGCTTGAGCCGGCTCAACAAGAACGATGAGGCGCTGGGGGCCATCGATGCGGCTTTGGAGGTTGCGGCCGATGAGCAGAACCGGTATCTCATTCTTTCCCTGAAAGAGGGTCTGAAGTAGGCCGTCATCATGGCATCGAAACCGGCCCCGTGCCGTTAACCGCCGATATAGGGCAGATTCATGAGGCCGGAGGTATCCGGCGAATCCTCCCGAAACAACTCCTCAAAGGCGGGGCCGTACCGGATGGGCTTCACCTTAAGCCGTTCCGGATCCAGAACCCCCTCCATGACGGCTCCATCCAAACCCTCAGGGACCTCCACACCGAGGAGATAGAGCAGGGTCGGCGTCACATCCATCAAATTGTGCCGGCGGCTGTTGAAACGATCCTGCCGCCCCTTGGCGACATCACGCCCTTGCAAGAGATAGATCCCCTCCATCTCGTGCCAGCCGCTGAGGGAAAACGAGACCGTGCCGACCGCTTCTTCCGGGGTCTCCGCTCCGGCCTCCCCGAGGGAAGCCCGGATGAGATCTTCCCATACAACATAATAGCCGGTGCTGGGTATCAATGTCAGGTCCGGTCCTTTGTCGGAGTACGGGCCGCGGAATGCCGAATCTTTTGTATAAGAAGCGGACAGGATCGCCTCCCCCGTGAGAGGATCCTTGGCGGCATCCAGCACTCTCTTCAGCTCGTCACGGATTTCAAGCTGGCGCTCGCGGGTCAGAAGCGCGTTGGGATCGCGCCCCTTGACGCGGACGTAGAGCCGCTCCCCGTCTGAGGGATGCAGGCAGTAGATCTCTTTGGAATTCTCTCTCAGAACCGATGATAATGTCTGCTGCTCAATATAGGGTTTGACCCGCAGTTCCCGCCGAATGGGCCCAAAACCATGATCGCTTACGAACAAGATATAATCTTGGGGGCCGGCCATCGCCAGGAATTCGCCGATTATCGCATCCATGCGAACCCAGAGATCGTGGACGACATCCCGGTACCGAACGACCTCATCTTCTTCATTGCGGGCGTCGAGCGGATCCATAAAACGCCAGAACATATGCTGAACGCGATCCACGGCCGTAAAGACCACCCAGAAGAGATCCCAATCCTCCTTTTGATAGATCTTTTGGACGGCCGTCCAGCGGGCTTCCATGACGTCACGGATGTGGGTCCGAATCGAATCTTCCTTGCCGGCGACAAGATTCATCTCCATCTCATCGAGGATATATCCCTGAAGTTCCTTCTCCAGTTCCGGGGGATATGTATAAAGAACCTTATCGACATGCGGGAAACCGGAAACCATCACCCCATCCATTTCTTCGGGGGGATCGGTCATTGGAATATTGATAAAAGCTGATCGTTTCCCCTTCCCCTCCAGCATCTTCCAAATGGGCGCCGCCTTCCGGTTGCCAGCTGTTTCGGTGATGATAATATTCCCCTGCGGCAGCCGCCGTTGAAAATCAAAAATGCCGTGACGGCCGGGATTCACCCCCGTGATCGCGGAGGTCCAGGCGGGCGGCGAGAGGTAGGGAATGATCGAGGATAGATCGCCCCAGGCCGCATCGCTGCGGAATTGGGCGAGATTTGGCAGATCACCGGCCTCAATCCATGGATCCAAGATGCTCCAGGTGGCGCCATCAAGACCGATAACGAGAATTTTAGGTTTCTCCCCGCCCCCGCAACCGGTCATGAACCCGATGGAAAAGGCCACCAGAAGAGCACAGAAGATAGAGACAAGAAGGATCCTATGGGAATTCGGCTGCATTGATTATCCGCCTTTCCATGCCTGTCATGCATCCCGCCATCTCATTCTATCAGAGAAGGGCTGCCTTTTGTGAATCCCCGCCATTTCAAAAACAAAATAGGAAGAGGGTGGGGGTTTCAGCCGCCCCACCCTCTTCTCATAAGTCCTCTGGACATTAAACGAAGACCGAAGGTTTGATACCCGGCTCGTCTCCCTTATTGATACGTCCGCTTGATTGAGCCCCAGGTCGTTTGCTGTACCGGCACATAACAAGGATCTGGATTCTTACACGTAACCCATTGCCCATTAAGGAACGAACCATCTGCGAGCGTACAATCTTCCATGGTCAGAATGAGGCAGTTTGGATCCCCTTCTTCCATGACGGGAACACAACAAGGACCATATGCAGTGCCCCCGACGCTGAAGACGGGATAGCTCGTAAAAGTATCCGTCTGAGGATTGGAGCCGCAATCCACAACCACACCACCCTGGACAGGATGTGCTCCCAGAGCCACATACCCGGCATTGTAGGAGTAACACCCGAAGTAGAACACCGGTTGAAGATGCTCATAGAAACAACCGGGCGCCCAGCTGACAGCAGCCCCCCTGGTACCGGGACCATTTGGCCAGCCCGAGGTATAAATGGGGAGTGGGATCGCAGCGCCTCCAGGAGCAATCGGCCCCCAGAAATCGATTGAAGTAATATTCTGATAGGCGGTAGGAATTCCAAAAACGATCGTGTTAAAATTCGGTGTATTTTCAGGTGGAGAGACGACGATAAGCTGAAACCACTCCACACCACCTGCATCAGGTGTCGCAGTGGGAGAAAAATCCGCGGCATTTGCTGGAATGGTGATGGAACCGAATATATCCCCATTAGTTTCAATTCCATCAACATTGCCGTGAACTGCCAGGTAAACTCCTTCATTCGGACCAGCCAAGATCAAGCTGGGCAAGGTCAAGAGTACCGCGACAAAACTAACTAAAAGGATCCTCCTCATAATCAAACCTCCCGTATTTCACCTAAGGTCTCAACCTTCCAGGCCCGGCCGGCCAAAGAGGTATTGAATCTCCTCTTCTCCGTCAGGATACTCTCGATCCACTGTGGACAAAAGGCGATCTGTTCAATGATGAGCCGCCTCTCGATCGTGGCAGCCTTCTCACGCCAGGAATTTAGAGCACCCGGTTCAATGGCGCAAGGGAATTTTATCCTGATTTTTTCATTACTTAGGCTTACCGGGATAGCCCCAATGAAATCGATGAAGGGCTTCCCCCCCTCAATTCAAGTATAGGCGTCAAAGCGCAAGCGGCCAGTCCATGAGAGGAGGATGATTCCATCATGCCACCTCTCTTCTGTCGGACCCGAATTCAAACCGGAAAAGCCCTTGGATCAGAGCCGCTGTCGCGTGAGAGCCCCTCTGCATTCATCGTGTCCGGCAGGAGAGATCTGAACATCCACATGAAATGAAGGCCCCCACCTCAAAGAGGCGGGGGCCTTTGCTAGAATTTTGCTGGGCGCCATCCGCTGATCGCGGAGACGTTTCAAGTCATCGGCTTACCGATAGATATTCTTGATGCTACCCCAAGTGGTCTCATTGGTCGGGGTCTCCGTCGGGCACGGATTGTCCGGCTCGCAGGTCCCACCATACCAGTCACCACCCTGAGCGATACAATCGACTTCGAGCAGCATCACGCAGGACGGGCCAAAGCAGCAGGCGCCCGGTTCGGGTCCGCTACCAGGACAGATCGGGTTAGCACCTTCCATCACACCTAACCCCTCGAACAGATC
>JAHJDP010000013.1 GCA_018831195.1 Candidatus Eisenbacteria bacterium
CCCCCGAAGGTACAGGTACGCACCCCCAATCCTCTTGAGACCGGCTGTGTCGGTATCGGTCATGAGGCGCATGATGAACGGATTGTCCGCCAGCAATGGCGAGACGCGCGACTTGGAGAACTCCAGCACATCGGTCCGGGTCGGAAAGAAGTAGATGACGTTGAGGCCGGTCAGGCAGGCGTGAAGGCTGCGGAGAATACCCCAGGTGGTCCCTCCTATCTGCGCGGCCTTGCTCAGCACGACATAAGGTGAGGTGTCGTCGTAGATGGCTCGGAGGTATTCATGCCCCTTGAACGAGAACGGCACGCCTTCCAGCCGGATGTTCCGAAGCACCCAGTCACCCAGCGGGTCGGTAAGTGACCGCGTCGCCGGACTCGCCAGCTCCGTCGCCCGTTTCATCAGGTAGTGCTTCGAGAATGTGCCGACGGATGTGGTCACGGCTTTCTTCATCGGGTACATACTCCTTGACTGCGTCGATAAAAGTATCGATCACCCGGCGTATCTCAGCTTGTGACTGAGCGCGGATGGCTTCTTCTGTTTCTCCACTTATTGATAAACCCTTGGCAAGCCGCTGACCCTTCTGGGATCGCTCCAAAATACTCGCAATCCGTTCCAGGTCCCGGATGTCGGTCAGCTTCCTGGTCTTCAAATCGTCGGCCAGCTTCGCCAGCAGAAGGTCCCACAGCCGGTAGTGGCGGACATTGAGAGTGACGCGATCGGTGGCGATCTTCTCCACAAACATCTCCGCAGCTCGAAGGTCGATCTTGAGGCGCAGATTGTCCCAGTCCTCGCCTCGCCGCCACTTGCCTACGGTATGGGGTTTCACACCGAGACGGGCCGCGATCTCGGCATTGGTCTCCATCTCTCCGGTCAGGTAGAGGCGTCGGGCCTCCTCACGTGTCTTTGAGTGGCTGCGTTTCATCGGTTCGATCCTCCAAAAATCCCTTCGCCAAGTTTGTAAGCCCCCGCGCTCTGCGATCACGGCCGGGAGTGCCGTCGCTCGCAGACTCGACAGCCTGTTCGATGATCCCTTCTTGATCCGGCGTCACGACGAAGGTCATCACGCGCGGCAACACCTTCTCCTCCTCTTCGGCCTGCTCATCCAATAGCGCCGCCACCTCATCGGCGGGGAACTCCAACAGGGCATGAAGCTCTTCCAGCTGGCGATCGGATTCCGGGAGCAGCCCGGCCAGATCGTCGAGGCTCATCCCACCCAAAAGCTCGTGGATAAGCTGCGCTCGGCGGATCGGAACATCCTGCCCTTCGAGGCGGTTCAATGTGGCCAGCAGGAGATTGGCCTCCCGGTCGTCCACCTCCCAGACATCGCACCGCGCTTCTGAGTGACCCAACTCCCGAAGCACATCGATTCTGTGATGCCCGTCGAGCACCTGGTACTTCCCGGCTTGATCCGGATGGAGCCTGACGATCAGATACGGGTACCGGCCGGTTCGTTTGATATGCGCCTTTAACTTCTCCCTCATATCTTCGGACATGACATTGCTGTTGAGCGGGTGCGGGACAAGATCGTCCAGCGGAATCATTTTCGCACCGAGAGGTTTCTTCATTTGAGCCATTTCAAGTTTCTCCATGGGCCGAAGCGGCCATAAGTGTCTGATCCTGGAGCAGGGCTGATTCCGGATCCCAGCCGACCAGGATGAACTCCCGGTTCTGCTGCCGCTTCTCAGCGCTGGACTGGGAGGGTTTGTGTTGGTACCGGATCTCGGTAGCCTTCACCTCCCGGCCATAGCCGCGCATTTTCTGCTCCAGCTCGCCCAGCGTCACCTCGGCATTTCCCAGGCTCAGAACCCAGACCGGGATGTTCTTCGCCTGCTTGAACAAACCGTCGATCATCGAGGCACCGTCCTTGGCGCTGAACGGGCTCACCGGCAGGGATGTCCCCTCCAGGATCTCATCGATGATCTTGTATTCCTTCTCGTAGCTGGTGACACCGGGATACGGCGGGTCGAAGTAAGCGATGTCGGCCTCGATCGTGGGGAGCAATTTGACAATGTCTGCTTTCAGGACCTGAGCCTCGCCTTGAAA
>JAHJDP010000014.1 GCA_018831195.1 Candidatus Eisenbacteria bacterium
GGGTCTTGCGATATGGCAACTTTCGATCACCTGATGACCTGATTTCAGCCATTGAGTCTTTTATTAATCTATGGAACGAAGAGGAGGCACGACCATTTCGCTGGACATACCAGGGCCTCCCACTGGTACGATAGTGTTCATGATGTCGAAGACAAAAATGCAAGCCGCGCTCACTACCCTCACCCGCTTGTTGGAGGAGAATAAACTGACAGCTGGGATGTCTGTGATCATTCACGGCGATCATCTCATCTTGCGCCGTAGTGAAGTGATCGAACAAGGAACCAAATCTGTGAATGTCGACCTTGTTCGACTCACCCGCTTGAATGCGTCCAGATATGGGCTGAGTGTCAGACGGCATAACGGCAGATGGGAGCGCATGCCGTTTTCAGGCAGCATCAAGGAGATGGTGTCTGTGATGCAGACTTTTATGCAGCATCTCGTGGCGCCGAGATGAGGGTGTACCAAAACTTTCAGGGCGTTGCACTAGCGTGCCCCCCCCGAGCTTATGTTTGGCGTTCATTTGCCTCTCCTCCTCTCCCTGCGGGGCTCCACAAGGCCATTCCCTTGACGCGCTTCCGGAAGATATCGCTGGGGGCAGATCAGGCGCGAGGGGCGTTGAAACTCCTATTGGCTCCGGGCTGGTTGGAAGCGAGACGGCGTTTGGGCAGACACCTTGTACGTACAGGGTAAGCATTGCATACCGGCTTATAGATCTCGAACCACATCCGCACCCGGTACGCCCGGCTAATTCTCAACGCCTGGCACCGACTCGCACGGGTGTGGGTTCGTGCGACCAAAGTAGGTTTCAGTGGAGGATCGAATTTGTAAGTGACATGCACGACGGCTCGCTTCCTCCCGCCTTCCTCAACTGCCTCCACCCGGATTTGTTCAATCAGGGTCTCGACGATCTCCCACTTCTGACGCGCATCTGGAATCGCCGGCGGGTTTCAAGGTGCCTCTTGGGCAAAGATCGCAAAGCAGCGAGCTCTTCATCGAGACGACCGCGCCGGCCTGCATTCAGCTCTTTCGAAAGACTTTCGAGAAAGCCTGTGTACTCTTCCCGGGTTCTGAAATCGCGATGGCCTCTCATCATCAAAGCCTGGTCGACGGCCTGCTTGAAACGATAGTGACGCTGCTCCACATCACCATTCTCATGAGGTTCTCTCACCCGTATCTTGCGGCCCTCGAGACCGTAATGACCCAGCAATGACTGATACAGCTGAGTGAATTCCTTGTGGTGCTCTGTCTTCTGTACCGCTGTTGTTAAACGGTCCGTCTGGTGTCTCTCGGGGACTCCGCCCAATTCCCATAGAGCGTTTTGAAGCCCCTCACTCAAACTCTCAAAACTCTCGGAGAAGCAAATCGTCGCCGCTTCCCAATTCGAGTAGGTCAGCACAAAGTGATAGACCATGTGAGGAAATGGGATGCCGCCAATCATTATCTCCAGATTGTCCATGTGCGTAAAATCGGACTGGCTCAGACGACCTGGTGTATGCCGCTGATCAAAGAAGACCTCCTTCGATGGGCCTTCCGTCGCACGCCAGACTTTGATCCGGCGCTGCAAAGTCCTCAGCTGTCCGTCCTGGAGTTGTCCGGGGGATTTCTTCTGCAGATACTTGAAGAATGTTACAGCCTGAAGACCGGGATTGACGATCAAATACCCCAAGAGCTCATCCCAAACATCCTCGAAGGGATCCCGGCCGGCTCCGTAATCACGAGGCTTGGACTGCCTCTCGCTGGGTAACTCCCCGCTTTTCAGGTAGTTGCGAGCTGTTTTCTCGCCCATGCCGGCCTTAGCCGCGGCCTGGTCCAGTGTCTTCTCCTGTTGAATCCGGCTTTTTGAGTGTCGCTTATCAAAAGTCTGACTTTTTCAGTGTCGCTTATCAGCAGGAGTCAATAATAGGCACTGTTGTTGCAGCCGTCCTGTCTTCGTTACTTTTCAGTGTCGCGGATCACTGGGCGGCCGATTTTGACGGAAAACGCAGTCTTGTGATCCTAATATCTACTTGCTTCGATAAAGAGATTTGATTATTCCCCAGGTGGTTGGTCGGATGGCAGGCGGGGGACCGACACATCCCATCCCAAAGGCCCCGAAGATACCATCACAGATTTCATAGCCATCAGGACGGTTTTCGGGGA
>JAHJDP010000015.1 GCA_018831195.1 Candidatus Eisenbacteria bacterium
GGATTGGCGCTTGGGATCGGGGTAAAGATACCAACGAGCTTGAATTCCGAGGGCGCCGTCGATTACGCTTTTGTTGATCAGGGTGATCTAGGGGGAGTTCATCGGATCTCAATCGACTTCCGTTTCTAGATCCGGATCAACAGCACTGATTGAGACCGCCGGGACAGATCCCTTCAGGAACCGGCGGTCTTGGTTTTATTGGGGTTGGATCGGGGAAGAATATGACCCTCGCGGTCGCAACCTTGCTGTTGGGTATCAATATCTTGGGATTGGGCGGTGATCCCGAGGATGCGGCCCCGTTTCCCGTCGAGGCGACTGGAGATATTCATTTTCAACTCGATGCCGCGCGTTTTCTGGAAGACTCCCTGCTGGTACAAGAGATCTATCTCAGCATTCCTCAAAAGGAGCTTTTCGCCATTTGCATTGAGGAAGGGGACTCTCTTTTTCAAATCAATGTAAAACTCGATTTTTGCGATCACGACGGCAATGTGATTCTGACCCGGGCGGGAGATTTGGATCTGCCCTATCTGCCGACAGAAGCGGGTGACGGGCTTTCGCCGGCGCATACCCTGACTTTCCGGCCGGAGATTCCTAAAAGTACGAATCGTCTTAAGGTTTATGTTACCGATATCAATGCCGGCAGAAAAGGATTGCTCTATCAAATCCGCGGCTTGAACAAGGAAGGGAAGGCGGAGGCATGGTTTGATTCAAACATCCTCCCTCATCGCGGCGGGATGAGTGATATTCTTCATGTCTGGTCGGTATCTGATCCCGAGGAAGGGGTATCCTCTGTTGTGGATTTGAGCGGATCCGGTCGGGCACTAAGAGAGAGAATTCTGCCGAATCCTTCACATTTCTACGGGCTCTATCATCAGGATCTAGCTGTTTATGGCGAGCTCTATCCCGACCCTGACTGGGACATGACGGAAGCACAATTGCTTCTCCTTGTGGAAGCATTACAGGACTCCACAATGATCCGGCAGAGCCGGGAGTCGATTCCGTTAAAGGGATCGGTCGTACCGGTCTACCGGCGGTTTGATCTGTCTGATTTCAGCGGAGGGACCTATGCTCTTACGATGCGATGGACCGACCCGGCCGACTCTATGCTTCTGGCCTCAAAAAAGACCCTCTTTCAAGTTTTGTGGGAACCGGAAACCTGGTATTTGACGGAAAAGGAGCTCCTGGAGGATGCGCACGTTCTCTTGAGTGATTTACAGTATAGGGAGTTTGTGCAACTCGACCGAGGGAACAAGGAACTCTATATGGAGCGTTTTTGGAAAGAACACGATCCGATTCCCTCAACGCCGCAAAATGAGATCCGCCAGGTCTTTGAGCAAAGAAAGGCCTATGCTCAACGAAATTTCGGCGGATTCCGCAAAGGGAAGCTCTCCGATCGCGGGCGATTATATATTCGATGGGGCTCACCCGATGAAATTGAGAAGGAATTAAGTCCCAGTGATCGCGAAGCCCTAAATGAAGTTATCTACCGGGAATTAGACGAGGATGATATGGAAAACAGCGCACGGCGCGGCGCCAGAGTCCTCGATAACCGTTCCTTTGAAGTCTGGTATTACCACCTTCAGGGAGAGCCTCTCTTCCCTGAGTATGTCAGCCCCCGGATCCCCCGGGAGATGAAATATATTTTTGTCGACCAGCTTGGTATCGGTGAGTACACGCTGGTCTATACCAACGTATTTGGCGGCATTGATTGACGTGAACGAGTTAGCCGAAAGGGGGGTTGGAGCCGGAGGCGAGCATGAAGCTTCACGGATATTGGTTAGCAACCGGGGCTGTCCTGACTCTTGTCCTATTCCACTTGTTCCCGGACCCAATTGAGGCTCGTTATTTGAGGGCAACTGATGCGCCCTCTTCCACAAGCGGTATTGATCAACTTTACGCAACGCGGCCGCCGAATCTTTTCTATCATAATGTGGGACTCCTGGAGCTCCTTGTCACCAATGTCGGTCTGATTGGCAATCCCTTCGGATTGGATTCATTCGGGGCCGGATGGGGTGGCGGCGAATTCCTCTTTGCCGCGGGGCTTTGGATTGGTGCGGTAGCCAGCGACAATCTCTCCTATGTTTCAACCGGTGTTTCCTCGGGCTCCTTCAGTCTGGAATTTTTGCCGGAACCGGATCCCATTGATACAATCTATCCATCCTTTGAGGGCGTTCTTGGGGGCAACCGCACCGGTTTCTCAAGCACGGTCGATGATGACGGCGATGGATTGACCGACGAAGACTTTCACAATGGGAGGGATGACGATGGTGATGGGTTGACGGATGAGGATTTCGAGGCCATTTCTCAACAGATGTTTTCTTGCCAGTACACGGATTTTACGGAGAGGGCGCAGGATACGAATCCAGAACACCGCCCTCTGAACCTGCTGGTTCAACAACGCAGTTTTGCCTGGAGCACACCCGGTTCAAACGAGTTCATCGGCTTCGAATTTACCATCTGGAATGATGGATTTGAAACACTGCGGGATGTTTATATTGGATTCTTCGTTGATTCCGACGCAGGACCCCGTGATGCTGAATCTTATTGGACGGATGACGGTGGAGCCTATCTTAACCTGGATACACTTTATGTGAACCCGGCCCGCAATGATGAATGCGCCGCCGAGACTTTGAACATTGAGATCTGTTATATGCACGATATTAAGGATGATGGCCAGACGGCTACCGGCGGTGATATCGATGGATATTTCGGGGGGATGTTCTTAGGGCATACTATTGATCCCATCGGTGTCTTTGCGCCTGAAGAAGTCGGTATCTACTCGGCTGCTTTTTTCAGCAGTAACGCCCCCTATCCCGAGGGCGATCCGGGCAACGATTTCGAACGGTACGACCTGTTGAGCAGTGGAAACAAGCCGACCCGGCCGACAACCCAGCCCGATGATTATCGCTATGTCTTTTCGGCCGGTCCCTTCGCCGAGCTTCTGCCGGATGAAAACCTGATGTTCCAGACGGCCTTTGTCATCGGCTCGGGGCGGGGCGGCATGGTCCGCAATGCCATGAACGCGCAGAGGATCTATAACGGGATCTGGCGTGATGTGGACGGCCGCGCCGATACTGGAATCGAAGGCCGGGAAACCTGTCTCATCGCCATCGGACCTGGTGAGCCGGCACGATGGACCGATCCCTGCCGGGACCTTTCACCGGTCCGGGTTATCAAGGAAACCGAGTGTATTCCCGAAAACTATGTCGACAATGATTGCGATCTCTGCACACCCGATCCCCTCTGCATCGGATGCGAAAAATTGGTGCATTGGGTGGGCAGTGTGGCGCCTCCTTCTCCCAGCATGAACAATGACGAACCGAAGGATCCCACCGTTACCGTCCGGCTGCCGGCGGGAGACAAATCGGTCAGATTGGAGTGGGACAATATCAGTGAATTGGCCGTGGATCCGATTTCGGGCAAGATCCTCTGGACAGGATATAAAGTCAATCAAGCCAAGGATTGGAACCGGCCAACCGGCTCCATTGGACCGGCTCCTGATGATTGGCAGGTCGTCTTTGAAATATCATCCGATCCCAAAGATGGTCTGGGGGAGGATTCACCACATCACATCAAGCATTTCACCGATTTCACCGTGACGTCCACTTATGATGTTCTGACCGGGGCGAGCGGCCCGGATTCGATAAAGCCCTACTATCCGGTCGGTCGATACAAATACACCGACACCGGCGGATTGCACAATGGGATGTTGTACTATTATGACATAACGGCCTTCAGCACCATTCCCGACACACTCGATCCGGGTGATCCGTTGCTGGGTATCGAACCGACCATTGCTTACTATGAGTTGGAAAGCCGGCCCACCGCAACCGAGGATCAGGCTGTCATTCCAATCTGGAGCGGGACTTCCTCGATGGATGATATTTATGTTATTCCCAATCCTTACATCCGGGGTGGGCAGCCGGCCAGCTGGGATCTGAATCCCAGTGACAGCGATCCGACAGGCACCAAGATCGCCTTCGCGCATCTTCCGCGGAAAAAATGCGAAATTCATATCTATACATTGGCTGGCGATTTGGTGCAGACCCTTGAGCATGATCCCGCTTTGGACGCGGCCTTGGGCCGTGAGTCGAACAGTGGAACAGTCTTTTGGAATCTGATTACCAGCAATGGCCAGGATGTGGTCAGCGGTGTCTATCTCTTTGCGGCGAACTGCGGTAGCGATACCAAGGTGGGACGCTTCGTTATTATCCGATAGAAGGGGGGAGCGATTATCATGAAACGTTATCTGCTGTTCATCATGTTCTGTTTCCTGTTGCTCCCGGTTCCGGCCTTCGGTGCCCGCGAGTTTGCAAAGGTGGGAACCATCGGGGGTCAATTCCTGAAGATACCCATGGGAGCGCGGCCGGTCGCCATGGGATCGGCCTATGTCTCACTGGCCGATGATGCGAATTCCGTCTTTTGGAATCCCGCCGGGATCGCCAGGTTGTCACGGACCGTGTTGTCGATTCACCACACA
>JAHJDP010000016.1 GCA_018831195.1 Candidatus Eisenbacteria bacterium
GCCTTGGCGAGCAGGTCGGCGGCTTGTTTGGCTTTCTTCGTGGCCTTCGCGTTCATCGTTCCCTCCTTTATGGGCCAGGCCCCATCGCCCGGCGCATTGGTAACAACGCTTCCGTTCCCAGAGAAGTCAAGTCACCCGGAGCAATAAAATGAGAAGAAACAAAAGATTAACGCTGTGGTCCGCATTGCCGCCGTACCTGGGTGGAAAGCGCCGGTTGTGCCCCCTGATCTTCCGGGAAGTGGACCGAATCCTGCCACGAAAGCTGTGGCCGGGGCTTACATTCCTCGATGGCTTCCTTGGCGGTGGGTCGGTCTCGCTCTATGCCAAAGCGCAGGGTTTCAGGGTGGTTTCGGTGGATATCGCCGAACGGTCCATCGTGGTCGGGCAGGCACTGATACAAAACAGCTCGGTCCGGCTACGGCGGGAAGACATTCTGCGGGTGGCAGCCGACAAGTACGAGCCACCGGGCCAGGTTGAACAAAACTACGTCCCACGCGCCTTCACGCGGGCGCAGGCGCGACTTCTCGACCGCATCCTAGCCATGGCCGGGGAGGCGCGAGATATGGCGCGACAGGGGCTCCTGCGGCTCCTGGCGGTGCGTGTAGCGCTGCTAGCTCATCCTATGTCAAGTGTCCGTACCGGGACGATTCACAGGCTCTCCAGCGGCGAATATGAAAACATCACGCCCAGCTGCCTCAAGGGATATGTTGAAGGTTTGCGCCTGAACCGTCCCGACCGGCTGTGGAAAGTGGCGATGCAGATCAACGCCGGGGTGTTTCAAGGCGAGGCTCAGGTCCTGAAAGCAGACATTGTCAAATTGCTCCCCAGCCTCAAAGCCGACATCGCCTACTTCGACCCGCCCTATCCCGGCGTCCAATCCTACGAGCGGGAATACAAAATCATCGATGAGATCTTGGAGGGAACATCCCTGCCGGTGAGCCCGTTCAGCGCCAAGGATGGGGCCTCGATGATCGACGGCTTGTTCAAGCAGGCGAAGAACATCCCGGTCTGGGTTCTGAGCCTGGGCAATGCCGAGGTGACGCTCGATGAGCTGGAGCAGAAGATGCGCAGCTACGGCCGGGAGGTGAAGGCTACCGAGATCCGGTACATGCACAAGCCCTCCCAGTCCAGCGAGGAGAAGCGGCAGCAGAATCGTGAGTTCATCCTGGTCGGTTGGGATTCGGATGCAGAGCTGATCCGTGACCGCGCGATGGTAACCATGAACGCAGGAGGCAAGTGATGGCCAAGAAGAAAACCGCTGATGCTCGGATGGTTCCGCTGGATGATCTCATCCCGCACCCGCTCAACAGCAACGTCATGTCCGAGGAGATGCGGGAGAAATTGAAAGCCCATATCAAACGGACCGGCCGCTACCCCTACCTCATCGTCCGTCCTCATCCGGATCAAGCCGGGAAGTACCAGGTGCTGGATGGCCATCACAGAATCGATGTGCTTCGGGAGCTGGGGCACTCAGAGGCCCGCTGCGATATCTGGGAGGTGGACGATAGGGAGGCGAATCTATTGCTGGCCACATTGAATAGATTAGAGGGCCAGGATGTTCCGGTCCGGCGTGCCCAGCTTCTCCACGAATTACTCGGCTCGATGAGCGTCGATGATCTTGCCGGACTTGTCCCGGAAACCGACCGGCAGATCGAGGAGCTGCATGCATTGCTCGAGTTCCCCGCTGATGAGATCGCCGAGCTGCTGGATGAGCAGGCTGAGCAGGAAGAGAAGGTATTGCCCCGCGTGCTGACCTTCGTCGTGACACCGGATCAGGAGCAGACAATCGAGGAGGCCGTTGAACTGGCGAGTGACGGCACACCAGGCCGCGATAGAAAGGCTCGCGGGCTGACAAACTTGGCCAAGTCTTACATTGAGGAACGCCATGAAGAGATCACATAACAAGATCCGTGAGGAAGCCAGGCGGCTGTATTTGACCGGTGAGGTTGAGACCAATGCCGAGATCGCCACGAGGCTGAGTGTGAAACCGCATACGGTCGGCAAATGGCGGAAGGATGAGGACTGGGACGGCCTCAGGCGGAAGATTGATCGCCGGGCGGCTGAGATGTTCGTGGAGAAGATTGCCACCGACCGCGTCACGTTGAATGTCCGGCACTACCGGCTCTGGGATCTCCTGATGGCCAGCCTGGCTGATGATCTCAAGGACCGGAAGGTGACCGACATCCGTGA
>JAHJDP010000017.1 GCA_018831195.1 Candidatus Eisenbacteria bacterium
GAACTGTCTCTGCGGATGTGGAACAGCGCGGGCAGGCGAGCGCGTCGACATGCAGCAGCCGGCGCAGAAGTTGCGCCCACGGGACGCGCCGGCGAAATTTGGCGGATGGTCTCTCTGGCTCCGCCCCGGCCGCCTGCTTTGGCCAAGAAGAGTACAACCAAGAAGAGTACAACCAAGAAGAGTACAGCGAGGAAAGCGGCGATCAAAAATACCGCACAAAGAAGATCCACAAAAGAACACCGTAATAGGCAGCTCGGTGGATGATCTCAAGGTCCGAGAATAGCGGCGGCGGGACGAGGTTTCTCCCGCGCCAAGGCGACCCAAATCGACTGGAATCATCTTTTCAGCCCATCTGGTTGCAGACCGGTTGGCAAACCGGCATCCGGCTTGCTATTTTAAGAGGTAAGAGCCATACACGACGGATTCTCCACGGCATCAACGCTCCGCCGCGATAGGTCGAGCCGGACTGTGAGGCGACATGGCCCCACGCAGGGACGATCGATTGTCCAGAGAGGACTACCGAATCCTCCAAAGATACGATGCCGCCATGGCTCTTATGGAGGCCGGCAGGGACAAGGCGGCGGCCAAGCAGTTGCGGGCGATTATCCGCGAGGTTCCGACCCTCCGGCCTGCGTTGTTTCACCTGCATGCCCTTTGCGCCAAGCATGGCTGGCATGACCTTTTGTTGGAAACGCTCGAGGATGCTCATCGCAGCGGGGAATGGGATTCCGATCTGCTGGAGGATCTCGTCTATCTGTCCTTCTCGATGAAAAGGCGGGAGGAAACCCGCCGGTACCTTCTCGAATTCCAGAAAAATTTCCCTCGACAGCGCAAAATCGGTCCGTGGTGGATCAAGGATATACGGCACTGGGTTCTCAGCTACGGTGATAATCCTTGTGAGGCCTCCCCTTCCCCGGATCAGATGACGCTGTGGTCCGGGGGCGATGAAAGGGCAGCGCCGCAAGCACCGGCTCGGGCTCCATCCAAACCGCGCCAACCGTCGAGGGTTCAACAGACCCCAAAGAAGAAGGCCACGCTTCAATCCCCAACACGGGCTCCATCGAAACCGTCCCGTCCGGCCCCTGCCGCAAGGCCTCCTGTCACGAAGCCCCTTGTCACAAAGCCCGCTGTCACGAAGCCCCCTATCTCGAAGCCCGCTGTCACAAAGCCCCCCGCGGCAACGACGGCTCCCGCGCCTCCCCCCGCCGAGACGATCCTTGCCCGGCCGATTCTCGGTCCGCTCCAGGTCACGATAACCGTGGAAGGGCCGGATCTGGCGGCGCGGCTGACGCAGGGGGAATGGAATGTGCGGTCACACCATGATCTGTGCTTGTCGGCGCATCATCTATCGATGGTCAACGGGATCGACGAATTGCTGTGCCTGTCGAACATACAGGGCGTGCGGGAACTCTGGTATCAAGTCGAGACGGTGCGCAAGGTCCTCCGGCGGTTCCGCGGTCGCGCTCTGCTCTGCGACGAGGTAGGCCTCGGCAAGACCATCGAAGCCGGCATGATCATCAAGGAATACATGCTGCGAGGCTTAATCCGCTCCGTTCTGGTGCTCGTCCCGCCATCACTGGTCGCTCAATGGCATGAGGAATTGCTGCTCAAATTCGGCATCGATTGCGCCACCTCCGCCGATCCGCTCTTCAAGCGCGATCCCGAAGCCTTCTGGCAGGAAAAGCCGCTGATCATCGCCTCGCTCGCATCGGCGAAGTCGGCGCGCCATGCTCCCCTGCTGACCGCCCGGCCGTACGATCTCATCATCGTGGACGAGGCGCATCATCTACGCAATCGCAACACACAGGCCTGGAAGCTGATCAACCGCCTCAAATCGCGATTCCTTCTACTGCTCACGGCCACCCCGCTGCAGAACAACCTGGAGGAGTTGCACAATCTCATCACGTTGCTCAAACCGGGACAACTCAAGACCCGGGCGACCTTTCTCCGGGAGTTTGTGTCGAAGGAGGATCCGACCGTGCCGGTCAACGAGGAGAAGCTGCGCGAGCTGCTGTCCGGCGTGATGATCCGCAACACGCGCGCGTTGGCCGGATTGCATCTGCCGGCCCGGCATGCGAGCACCGTCACCGTTGACCCGTCGCCTGCGGAGAAGGAACTTTATGACCGCATCTCGAATCTGGTGCGAACCGGCTATCGAGGGGATGGCAGCGGTAATGGGCTGAATCGGCTCACCCTCCGGCTTCTCCAATCCGAGGCGGGCAGCAGTCCGCGGGCGTTGCTAAAAACGTTGGAGAAGATCCCGGAATCCGCGGAATTACTGTCGCTTGCCGACATCGCACGATCCCTGGATTCGCACACAAAGCTTGACGCGCTGGCTGTTCATCTGCAGACCACCCGCGAGAAGACCATCGTCTTTGTGAGCTTCCGCGAGACACTCGCCTTTTCGGCCGAGAATCTCCGCCGGCGGGGCCTCGAGGTCATTCTCTTTCACGGGGGGCTGTCTGCCCGAGAAAAAGAGGCTGCGATCGACGCATTCCGCGACGGAGGGCGCACATTGCTCACCACAGAGGTGGGTGGCGAAGGGCGCAACCTTCAATTCTGCCATCGCATCGTGAACTTTGATCTGCCATGGAATCCGATGCGTATCGAGCAGCGTATCGGCCGTATCCACCGCATCGGGCAGGAGAAGGAGATCGAGATTGTCAAC